>CALMAV010000571.1:19568-21091 GCA_937859895.1 uncultured Bryobacterales bacterium
CAGCCCATGCGGAGGTAAGCAGCGCGTTGACATCGGCGAGAATGGCGTCCGGCGTCTTGTCCGCGAATTTGCTAGAGTTCGGGTTCCCCGTGGGGCTGGTCGAGCCAGCGGTCGGGGCATTGGTGACGGTGACAGCGGGAGAGTTGATCAGGCCGGTTACGCCGAGTGAAGCGTCCCCGATATAGACCATCTCGTCGATGTCCATCTGGTGCTTCAGCTTGATCACGTCATACTTCTGCTGATCGACCGGGCGGCCGACGCGGATCGCGCTTTCCAATTCCGGCAGCGTATATGACAGCTCCATGCCCCAGAGGTGCAGGCGATTGGCGGTCTTGCCGAGATCGACAGCTGCGCCCGTAATGGCGTTGGTGTCTTTGCTGATCCAGGCTTTGCCGGTCGGGATGACACCGCCTGGCGAGGCAAACGTCGAATTCGTGAAGGAGGAGAATTCATCTCCGATGGTGACGTCTTCCCGGAGGTCGATATCGCGTCCCCAGGTCACCGAAACCAGCGGCTCATGAATGGTCTGGTCGAGCCGTTCCAACTCGCCAATCAAGAAAGCGCCGGTTGAGTCGATGGTGCGGCGGTCATATGTGGCTAGACCATCGCGAGTCTTGGTGCGCCGCGCAGCAGCGAGCATTGGCCCAGCTGCAGGCAGGGCGGCGTGGGCTCCAACAAAAGCAGTTCCCATGTAATTTGATTCCTCGATCCTTTTTGAAATGTGCGCCCGTTGCTGCGCTAGATATTAAAGCCGATCTCCGTGTTGCCGGCAGCGTCGGCTGGCCCCATGAAATAGGCATTGGTCAAAGCCATCGTGTTGGCCCCATCAGAAGTTGCTTCGATCCCGCCAATCGGTTTGGCTGGCGTGGGAGAAGCGATCCGAATAAAGACGGGAGCGTTCTTGGTTGCCCCGGCTGCGCCATTGAGCTTGACAGCCATGTAACCGCGGCGCATGACGTTGCACGTGCCAGCAGTTGAGGGCGTGGAGGTTCCCAGTGGCTCATTGATCGAGATGCCCGTTGTCGGGTACGGACGAACGAGGAAGCCATAGACTGAGCTGGCTGTGTCTCCGGCTCCGACCGGACGGATTTGCAACGCCGTCTGATCGATTGCCACCGGAATGCCATAGGCAGTCGGTGGGTTTGAGGTCATCGTGATCTGGGCTTCGACGGTCGCAATTTCGGTGCGATTGAGCATTCCGGGGATCCCGGCGGGCATGCGATAGAGGAAGGAAGGCATTCTTGTTTTTCTCCTTTGGCTTTCAGGTGAGGACTGCGCGCGTTAGCTGCGGTTCCAGAACTCTTTGTTGCGCTTGTTGATCTCAACGATCGAACTCGCCGTGTCTTTGGCTCGGGTCGCCGCGTCGTGCGTGACTGCCTGAAAATTGTTTTCGCGCTTAACGATCTCGGATGCGCCGATGAACACAGTCGAGAGTGCGTCACAAGTCATCTTGCCGAAGTCCGGCTGCCCGGTTCCGACGAACGGCTGGATCGCATGGCGGCCGCTTTCGCTCTCATAGGAGC
>CALMAV010000572.1:0-720 GCA_937859895.1 uncultured Bryobacterales bacterium
CGTTAATAACTCCGAGAGAATTGACAAGCAGATTCAGGAGAAGGCAGAGAATTGGCGGCTCTCGCGCATGGCTGTGGTTGATAGAAACATCCTGCGCCTTGCTATTTATGAGCTGAGCTTGAACTCCATTCCTGCGCCGATTGTGATCGATGAAGCAATGGAGCTAGCCCGGCAGTTTTCAAATGACGAGTCTGTGTCTTTTATCAATGGGATGTTGGACGCTGTCCGCCGGCAGACACTGAGTGCTGGCGCCGAAGCTTAGAGACCGTGGATTGAACTCTAAGGTGAGACAGCAGCAACGCAAATTCTGCCGGCTAGAAATGCAGGGGTCTGATGGCTGTTTAGAACAACTCCATAGCAACTCATTAGGGAGAAACGCAGAGGCTATTCCAAGTAATTTAGATCAGAACGTCTGAACTTTCGCAACCTTACCATCTTCAAAATGTAATACCGAGCGTCGACCATTTTTAAGGTAGTACCAGGTCTCGGCGAACATGCCGGCGCTGTCACCGGTATCCAGTTTCTTCTGTTCCGGTTCGCCAAGACTCAATATGACCATCTCGTAAGTCATACCCTCACGAATGGAATGAGAATTAATAGCCGTCCGAAACTCCGGCGCCATTCGCTTTGCGTGAACTTGCAATTCCATGGCATTAACGTCGAAGAGACGACTCATGAACTGAACGAAAGCTGTTGGCTCCAAATCGGCGTCCGTTAGTT
>CALMAV010000572.1:730-8312 GCA_937859895.1 uncultured Bryobacterales bacterium
CATATAACGGAAGTTAACCCGCGATCCACCGGCTCGCCTGTATGCGGCGTTTACCTTGTTAGCGTGATTACTGCCCCGCCTTCCTTGACCCCCTCCATCGAAATGGACCTCGATCTTGTCACTGTCTATTTTGACGTTCGTGATGGTCGCTTCCTGACCCCGCTCAATCCCGACGCCTTTAGCTTTCAGCCACTTGGTAAGCCCGTCATAATCGATGCCCCGGTCATCCGACCGCTTATTTTTAGGCGGGTCGTAGTAGATATTGATTCCTTCCTTGTAAGCCGGCATCTGTATAAGCGCTTTCACGTCTTTACCCAGAAGAAATCTGCTCAGGGATTCTTGACTCGCCTTGGAAGCAGGCGCACATCGCACTCCCACCGATAAACCCATCAGGTAAGTGAGTCCGATTACTAGGAAACGGCCTTGCGGCAGTGAAGGCAGAAACAACTTGCACGTTGTATAGCTGGTTGATCTCAATTAGGAACCCTCCAAAGGTTAGGTAGAGTGTAAGGCGATATTCCTTTCTGGGTCATCACCCAGGTGGGTGATAAAAGAGACTCTGACGATAGCTAGCACCGCGTGATGCAAGAACGACTTATGTAGATAATGATCGGAATCTTCCCAAACAGGAGAGCTGCTCAAACTCTAAAACGTAATGGGCCAGCCAATAATAGGCGCAGTAACTCAGGCTGGGACTGCGTCTCTGTTTTCAGGAAAATTGAACTTAGTTGTGTTTTGGCTGTATTTCGGGATATACCAAGGCTGCGGGAAGCTTCCGTAAGAGTCTTTGTCCTCAGGATTTGAAGTGTAAGCCTTGCCTCAGCTGATGTAAGTCCAAATAAGGAGCATAGGCGGGGCGCAGTTTCCTCCTCGCGTCGGCTTGGGTCAATCAAGATCAACAGCAATCTTGATCTGACGCCTGTGAGTAAGTCATCTTTGCCAGGAACTGCCAATACAGAAAGGCGATTTTGAGATCTTACATCAGGAAGCTGGTAGACGAAACTGCTATTAGTTTTCTCCCGATCACGCACGCTGGCACTCTTGATAAAGCACTCGAATGAAGTCCTTACATTCGGATCAGCAGCGGTCAGCTTGCCCGTGCAAACAGTGAGGAACTTCCGCTTATTCAAAATCTGCTGGGCGATCCCGTTGCATTCCAAAATACTCAGATCTGAAGCTAGGGCAAGCATACCGACGGGTAACACATTTGTAGCGTCAGCATACATCTTCGCCGCGGCAAGATGCTGGTGAATGCGCATTGCTTTCCGTAAGTGAGGCACAAGACAGCTCATCAATTCGGCGTCCCCTGCCCGGAAGGTTTCGGCCTTTATCCCGCGATTTACCGAGAGGTAAAGAACTGCGCTTCCACTAATTTGGATTGCAGTTCCCAAGGTGAAAGTGACGCCCCTTCTTAATCCGAATTCGTTATAGAATTCGGTCTTTTCCAATGCGTTTTGGGAGCAGAGTTCCTCCCCCCGCGCAACCAAACCTTCCGAGAACATCCTGCCATTTTGCATCCATGGATTAAGGCGGACATAGTGCTCCTCATATTCTTTTGTCGTCGAGAGATCTGCGCCCACCCATAGGTTTACCCGATTAAATCGACCTCTCAAATCGTGAATCGCCAACACCGTTGGCCCTGAGTTAAATTCCTCGGCCGTTCTAGAAAGAAAATCGGTCCATCGACTCTCATCCAAAGCCGCGTCGTAGATCATCTCAATTAAGTCAGCCGACATTCGAGATCACGCTATCTTGAATTTGCAGTGCAGGAAATTGTAAGGGCCTTATTTTCTCACAGATTTGAAGTCCCCGTATGCGAGAGGTCAGCTCAAGTTAGCCTATCTCTTGGTCGCCACGTGCCAGGAGATTTCATTGGCGCTCGCCTAACTGTTCTCTACTTGCCAATACAGAAGGTGCTGAATATCCGACCGAGAATGTCATCAGCGGTCGTGGCGCCGGTCACGGCATCGATCGGGCGCAATGCTGCATAGAGGTCAATCAGAACCATCTCATGCGGTCTTTGAAACTCAATTGCTCGCCCAGCATTCTCTAGTGCCTCAACGCTTTCGCGAAGCAGGTTAGCCTGCCTTATGTTTGTGATGCTTCCATCCTCGGGCGAGGCCAACCCGTTCGGAGCGAGTCTCTGCAGTATTGCTTTGCGCAGGTCCTCTATGCCTTGCCCAGTTTCGGCAGAAACAGTCACATCAGTTGCAAGTTGATTCGCTTGGCGTGGAAGATCAGCTTTATTGCCTACCAGCAACGGCCCGCGCTCAGCGAGTTTGGCTTGCAGCGCAACGTCATCTTCAGTCGGAGCCGTTGATAGATCAATCACCAGCAAAGTCAAATCGGCGTCCGCCATTGCCTGGTAGCTCCGCTCTATGCCGAGATTCTCCACTAGGTTCTCGCCTTGCCGAATGCCGGCGGTATCTACCAGGCGCACCGGGACGCCTTCAAGCGAGAAGCTTTCTGCAACGGTATCTCGCGTCGTCCCAGGAATCGCTGTTACGATAGCGCGATTTTGCTCGAGTAGCCGATTAAATAAGCTGCTCTTACCAACATTGGGCCGACCGGCAATGGCCAGCGTGAAGCCTTGAAAGACTAGTGCTCCGCTTTGAAAACTTCCTGCGAGCTCGGATAGCTGCCTAGTGATCGGCGCAAGGCGATCCGAGAGCTCTGACCAAGGAGCCACGCTAATGTCATCTTCGGCAAAATCAATACCGGCTTCCAGCAGCGAAATGAGTTCAAGAAGCTGCTCCTTAACCGGCTGAATGCGCCGCGAGACCGAACCTTCCATCTGCTGCGCCGCGACACGGGCCTGGTACAAAGTTGTGGAGTCAATTAGATCCCGGACCGCTTCCGCTCGTGGCAGATCGAGCCTGCCATTCAGATATGCCCGCAGAGTAAATTCGCCTGGTTCTGCCAGGCGTGCTCCGCGCATCACCGCTCGTTGGAGACAAAAATTGAGAACTACTGGTGCTCCATGACAACTGATCTCAACAACGTCTTCGGCAGTATACGAGCGTGGCGATTCGAAGAATGCAACGACAACATCGTCAACCGTCGAACCGTCCTCATCAATGAGTTGAGCTAGTTGAGAGCGCCAACTCTGCCAGCGAACAGGTTGGGAGAAACGTAGGATGTCTTCGGCAATGCTACGTGCTGCAGAGCCGGACAGCCGAACCACACCAAGGCCCCCGCGGCCGGGAGGAGTAGACAATGCGACGACTGTGTCGCGAGCGTTCATCAACTAACGGGGCGGACGAGGACGATCGGTTCGCGGACCACGGTTGAAACCCGGGCGTCCACCGCCGCCTCGACGATCATCACTTCGACTGAAGCTGTCGGGTCGAGGTCCACGTGGCGAGACAGGCAGTGCGGGCGGCGTAGGCATGTCGAAAGGAACCAGCACAACGGCGCGAGCCGGTCCTAAGCCGACGCTCTCACTACGGAGCTCGGTTTCCTCGCGCAACGCCAGGTGAATGACTCGGCGCTCACGGCTGGTCATTGGGTTAAAGTGGAACGGCGTATGCGTGCGCTTCACTTTATCTGCCGCGGCAAGCGCTGATAACCGAAGCTCCTCCACCCGAAGCAGCCGATAGTTGTTGGCATCAAACGAGATCAGCGCATGATCCTCGGGCGGCATGCGCAGCGCTTCCATAGAAAGATGCTCAAGCGACAACAGAAGCTCAGCACGGTTGGCCAGCAGCAGGTCAACATCGTCACCGCTGAAACAAACAGTCACTTCAGGATTTTCTACTTCCGGGTGGGGATTGGTAACAGTCCGCAAGCTATACGAAAGTGCAAACCCTGCGTGCTTCAACAATGGCGCCAGAAAGGCATCAAGTTTGGGCTTCAGCGAGTCAACCGAGTACTTCATCAGCCTATTTCTTCACAACCTTCTTCATTGGTGCTTTGCTGACCGGTAATGGAGGAGGCACAGGCGACGGCATCATTCGATTGATTAACAGTTGTTGCGCGATTCCCACCAGGTTTCCGGTTAACCAATATAGTACAAGCCCTGCCGAAGCGTAGTAGAACATAAAGCCGAAGAACAGCGGCATCATCATCATCATGCGCTGCTGATTCGGGTCTACCCCGGCGGCCGGAGTCATGCGCTGCGTTAAAAACTGCGTAGCGATCAGAATGATCGGGAGCAGATGGATTGGCAGATTCTCTGGCGCAGCTAAATCGGTAACCCATAACCAAGGTGCATTCCGTAGCTCGATAGCGATGCTCAACACTCGATAGAACGCGTAGAAGAAGGGAAGCTGGATCACCATAGGCAGGCAACCGCCGACTGGATTCACACCTTCTTTCTTGTAGAGGTCCATCACCTCCTGGTTCTGTTCGGATTTCTTCGGGTCGCGAATACTAATGTTCTTGTACTTCGCATTAATGGCCTGGATCTGCGGCTGAAGCTTCTGCATCTTCCGGGCTGACTTGAGACTGGAAAGCCGAAACGGAAAGAGAGCGAGATTGATAATTAACGTAACGACGATAATGGCCCAACCGAAGTTGCCCGTCACATGATCGTTGACCCAGTTCAACCACAGGACCAGCGGTTTAGCGAGTATGCCAAAAAAGCCCCAGTCAACAATCTGCCCGAGCTTTGGATTTACCTTGTTGAGGATATCTATATCTTTGGGTCCGACAAAAAGCGAGAAGATGTTCTGTGAGCCGGTTGCCAGACCTGCTCCGACGAACGCTTCCGGCTTATCCACTCCCGGCATCTTCACGTCGTCGCTGAAGGTACGGACTTCCAGAGAGCCCGGGTCAGTTGGCAAGGCAACGGCCGCGAAGAAAGTATCTTCCAGGCCCGCAAAGGTGTAATTGCCTGAATCGGTAATGGGTCCGTTCTTGGCGTCTTTGGGAACCTTAGTTACCAGCTTGCCTGCAGTTGCATCGTAGCGGACGGTGTGCTCGTTTTGAGATGCGTTGCGAACCTTCTGATCTCCAAAACCACCGCGCCAAGTCAGGAAGTGCTGCACGGGGTTGCTGTTCAACAGAACCTGCGACTTCACGTCAACAAGGTAAGTATTAGGGCCGAAAGCAAAGGACTTGCGGATCGTAGTCTGGCCGTCTGAGTATTCATATTCAACACCTAGTCCGTTCGCAGCAGGCTTGGCTTGGTACAGCACCGTGTTCGGGTCCGTTGTGATCTTTCCATCTTTGATTTGGATGGCAAACGTGGGCGGTACCTCTTTGGCAGCTTCGTTGATCAACTCCAAAGGTTTGCCGGTGTTGTCCTTATATTTCTTAACAACCCAACTCTTCGCTACTCCACCACGATTGGAGAACACCACGTGGAAAATTGGCGTGTCTACATTAAACGTGGACTCCGTCGAGGCTTGAATCTGCCCGCTCGATTTAGTGGGGGCCAACGGCTGAGTTACTGCTGAGCTTGCGGGCTGCTGCGTCACTACCGCTGCTTCCTTCTTATTGACGTTGGTCAGGGGCTTGGGACCAGGTGCCGGCTTGAACAGATATTGCGAGACAATCAGCACCAGCATCATCAGCGCTAGGGCAAGCGGAAGGCGCTTTTCCAGCGATGGCGGCTTATTGGGCAGGCCGCCGGGATTAGTAGACATATAAGAACTTCACAACCTGTAGATTTCGGACGTTAACGGACCGGATCGTGTCCGCCTTGGTGAAACGGATGGCAGCGACCCAATCGCAGCGTGCCCAGCCAAACGCCCTTCCAGCAGCCATATTTGCCGATTGCTTCCATCATGTACTCGGAGCAGGTCGGGTAAAAGCGGCACGCCGAAGGCAGGGCGGGAGAGATGAACAGCTTATACCCTTTCAGGATACCGATGAGGAGTTGCGACATTTCGCGAGTACTCGGTCTATCTCCCGACAGAGGTCAAGGAAGTCAGCTTCAAGCACCGTGCGTCGAGGGTTGAGAACAATAACCCAACCTTGCGTAAGGCCTGATTGTTGCGCACGGACAGACTCACGCATGCGTCGCTTGATTCGATTGCGAGTAACTGCTTTGCCAAGCGCGCGCGGACATGTGAAACCAAAGCGGGTTGGCAGCCACGCGTCATCAGTCTTCCTGCAAAAAGCAACAAAGAAGCGACTCGTGATACGGACGCCTGTTTGGTAGGTTGACCGGAACTCGGCCGACCGGGTAACGCGGTTTGCTTTAGGGAGAGACAGCGGAGCAAGCTGAAGTGAAATTATCGGGACTCGCGCACGGCGCGCTCATCGCTAACGGTTAGCTTATGGCGCCCTTTGGCGCGGCGGCGTGCCAGGACAGCCCGACCATCAGCCGTCTTCATGCGCACACGAAACCCATGGGTCTTGGCGCGCTTGCGATTGTTCGGCTGAAAAGTACGTTTTGGCATCCTAATTCCTTACAGAGACTTTTGGGTATAAGGGTAGCTTACAGGAGACCTGCGCACCAATACTGCCCAAACAATCAGTATAGGGGTGTTCGAAACGAGTGTCAAAACGGACGGAGCGATGATATCCAAAAACTGACATCATGTCGAGTGAATAAGCATCGAAGAACGCTCGATGACATCTTCGAAAAAAGGCGAACATCGAGTGGGATGCCATTGAGTCGATGTTGAAGCATCTAGGAGCGGAGATTACCGAAGGACGTTGCTCTAGGGTAAGAATCGTGCTCAATGGCGTCAAGGCGGTTTTTCATCGGCCTCACCCGAGAAGGAAACTGACAAGGGAGCTGTTAACTCAATGCAGAGATTTTTGGAGTTAGCAGGAATTAGACAAGGAGGAAGAAAGTGAACTACAAAGGGTATGAAGCTGTTGTGAAGTTTGACGAAGCCGCTCATATCTGATCTTGCCCCTGGAATCCGTATCTCATAACCACTTACACAATCGTAGTCGTCGTGGCTGTGGGAAAGTTGGAAAGCGGTTTTTGCTTTCCAACTTTCCCACAGCCTTGTTGCTGATCCATTCCAACAGTAGTAGCTGCGGCCTTGCCCTGCCAGTTTTTTTCAAACTGCATCGGGCTGACATAGTGCAGCGTCGAGTGCAGTCGTGTGTGGTTATACCAGCGCAGGCGAGTCCAGTGTTTCATCTTTTGCCTGACGTAAAGTGGCAAACTTGCGCCCATGTAGTCGTTCCACCTTCAGGGAAGCAAACAGCGTTTCCGAACAGGCATTGTCCCAGCAGTCGCCTTTGCGGCTCATCGAGGGCTGGATGCCGAACCGTTGCAGAACTTGCTGGAACCCGTCACTGGCGTACTGGCTGCCTCGATCGCTGTGGAACAGCAATCCGGCATTGTGGCCCGGCACGCGTTGCTGCCAAGCCATGCGCAGTGCATCTTCGACTAACCCCGAGCGCAGGTCCGGCCGCAGTGACCACCCGACCACGCGACGGCTGAACAGGTCCACCACCACGGCCAGAAACAGCCATCCTTCGTAGGTCCAGATATAAGTAATGTCACCGGTCCACACACGGTTCGGTTCGCTCACTGTGAACTGCCGATTCAGTAGGTTGGGCGCTATCGGTAAGCGGTGCCGGCTATCGGTGGTGACCAAGCGAAACCGCCGCTTGCCACGTGCTCGAATGCCGTGTCGCTGCATCAACCGTTGCACCCGCTCCTTGCCGACGT
>CALMAV010000573.1 GCA_937859895.1 uncultured Bryobacterales bacterium
CGGCTATCCTGATCGCAATGTCATATGTGGTGAACCTTGTCTTTCGGCTGGCCTTTCAGCTCAATTGCCGCGATGTTACTAATAGCTTTCGGCTCTACCGGGGCGCTCCGTTGCGCAAACTTTCTCTGCAGTCAAACGACTTCGACATCATCGAAGAGATTCTAATTAAGTTGGTAGCGGGTCCGGCGCAAGGCACTGTGACTGAAGTGCCGGTGGTTTTTGGGCGGCGTAAGGCGGGCAAGAGTAAGCGCAATCTGCTAAAGTTCGCTCTTAGTTATCTTTCCACCTTGTCCAGATTAAGAAAATTCCGCAATGCAGCACGGCGTGAACTCATCTTGGCGCGGAAGGCACGTTGAAATATCTGATTACCGGCGGCTGCGGCTTTGTCGGCAGCAACGTTGCAGCAACTCTTATCGAGAGAGGTGACCAAGTTGTGTTGTTCGACAACATGGCTCGTGCTGGTAGCGCGGTCAATCTTGAGTGGCTGCGAAGTATAGGTTCGTTCCAGTTTGTCCATGGCGATGCGCGTAATTCTTCGGACATAACGCAACTTATCCGCCAGCAAAGCCCGGACGTGATCTTTCACCTGGCTGGTCAAGTAGCTATGACTACCTCCATGCAGAGCCCTCTTAAAGACTTTGAAATTAATGTACTGGGCTCAATCAATCTACTAGAAGCAGTAAAGGACTTTGCTCCTGAAGCGGCAATTGTCTATGCTTCCAGCAACAAGGTCTACGGCAATCTCGCTTTGTTGGATCTGATCGAGAGCGACACACGCTATACACCACGCGAAAACAAGAACGGCGTAGATGAATCGGCTCCGCTCGAATTCCATACTCCTTATGGCTGCTCGAAAGGAGCGGCGGATCAATATATGCTCGATTATGCACGCGGGTTCGGGCTCAAGACTACCGTGTTCAGGCACTCGACGATTTATGGCGGCCGGCAGTTCTCAACTTTGGATCAAGGTTGGGTCGGCTGGTTCTGTCGTCAGGCGCTTGAAACACTTGCGGACCCGGCGCGCGCTCCTTTTACCATCTCAGGAGATGGTAAACAGGTCAGAGACCTGCTACATGTATCTGATGCCGTTAGCTGTTATCTGGCTGCTGCCGAGCACATGAGCGAAGCCCGAGGGCAGGCCTTTAACATTGGCGGAGGCGTCGAGAACAGCATGTCTCTGCTGGAGCTTTTTGCCTTGCTGAGACAACGGCTAGCAATTGACTTGCACTACCTCAAGCTGCCGTGGCGCCACAGCGACCAAAAATACTTCGTTGCCGACAACGCTAAAGCAAACCGTCTGCTCCGGTGGAAACCACAAACTGGGTATACCGAGGGGTTGGAGACGGTCCTCGAGTGGGAAAGCAAAGTGGTTGCCTGACGAGCAAATTACGAGAAATGCTGCTTTCTGGATGGGCTTTTTGATCCCCTCAAAAGTTTTTCCTCAGGCCCAGATACGTACGCTATTTATACCCGGCTTGCGGCGGCTATTCCAATCCACACGCCCCTTCTTGGCCAATCCCTTTGCAAGATGGTCAGCTTATGGCGCTGCTGCCCTTTTCTGCTT
>CALMAV010000574.1 GCA_937859895.1 uncultured Bryobacterales bacterium
CGCCATAGGCATGCAGCAGCGAGTAGCCGAGTTCGCCGCCCTCATGAATGGAGCCGGGCACTTCCGGGGACACGTGGCTCGGAATACCATAGGGCCAGGAGAACTGACGAAACAGCCGTTTAATCCCGTCGCGATTGCGCTCAATCAGCGAATAGTGCTCCGAGTAAGAGCCTTCCAGGTAGGTATGCGCCACAATGCCCGGGCCGCCATGCCCCGGACCGATGATGTACATCATGTTCAGGTCGTTCAGGCGGATCAGGCGATTCAGGTGCGTATAGATGAAATTCAGCCCAGTCGTCGTGCCCCAATGACCGAGCAGCCGCGGCTTGATGTCAGTGGCGGCAAGCCGCCGTTGCAGGAGCGGGTTGTCCTTGAGATAAATCTGTCCAACCGTCAGGTAATTTGCGGCAGACCAGTACTCATGTAGTGCTTGTGCTTCTTCGCTGCTGATAGGCTGGGCCAAATCATCGCTCCCTTGTCGTGCCCATAGTAGAGCAGTTCTGATTATGGGCGCCGATTATGAACTTCGTGTTGCAACAAACTAAGCGGCGGAACCGGCCTGCATCAATTGTTCGGCTTGGCGCAGCGCTTCCGGTGTGATTTGCTCGCCGGAAAGCATTCGACCAATCTCGCGAGCACGCTCGGCATACGGCAATTCAGTGATCTCGGTTGTCACGCGGCCCCCACGCTCACGTTTAGCGACAGCCAGATGATGATCAGCGAAGCCGGCAATTTGAGCGGTATGGGTCACGCAAATCACCTGGTTGTGGTGCGAAAGGCTTTTTAAACGTCGGCCGACTGCCGCAGCAGCAGCGCCTCCCACGCCCGCATCCACCTCATCAAAGACAAGCGTCGAGCCCCCGGCCGTATCCGTTGTCGAACCGGTAGCAGTCTTCAGCGCCAAAGCAATGCGCGACAGCTCGCCACCCGACGCAATCTTTTCAATGGGTTTCAGTTCCTCACCACGATTAGGTGAGACCAGGAACGCAACCTCATCAAAGCCATTCGCGCCCCATTCGCCTTGCATTACGGTGACTTGAAACTGCGTACCTGCCATCGCTAATGATTTGAGTTCGGATTCCACCTGCTTACTCAGTCTCACAGCACTCTGCGTTCGCAATTGATGGAGTTCGCTGGCAAGCTTCTCGTATTCGGCAGCTAAGCGTGACTGTTCCTTCTCAAGCGCGGCCCGATGCTCACTGGCGTTTTCCACTTCGTCTGCTTTGCGCGCCGCTTCGGCTCCAAACGCCAGCACCTCGTCCAATGTGCCGCCATACTTGCGCTTCAACTTATCGAGAGACTCCAGGCGCGTTTCAACCGTTTCCAGACGGGCCGGGTCGCCCTCCAGCTTGCCTACGTAATCCCGCAAGCTATATGTCCCTTCCTCCAGCAAAACCGAAGCCTGCTTCAATGTTTCAGAAATCCCGCTTAGACTGTCGTCGATGCGGAGCAGTTCATCAACGCGCTTAATCGACTGGCGCAGCTGAGTGGTGGCGCTGTCCGGAGCCTCATAGAGAAACTCAAAAGCAGCATTGGCGCTCTCCTGCAGGCGAGTGACGTTTTGTAAAATTTTGCGCTCGCTCTCGAGTTCGACATCCTCACCCGGCTTAGGCTGTACCGAGGCGATCTCCTTACTCTGAAAAGTCCAAAGATCCAGGAGCCGCAGATTTTCCTGCTCGTTGCGAGTCAGATCACGCAGCTTGTCGCCGATCGTGCGCCAGTCGAAGTAGAGTCGGCCAACCTTGGCCCGAAGCTTCTCCGCTTGCGCATAAGCATCCAGTACGCCGCGTTGAGCGCTGTTGGCGAACAACGACTGCTGCTCATTCTGGCCGTGTATGTCGCCGAGCGCCGGAGCAAGCTGGCGCAGAAAGGCGGTCGTCACAGGCCGGTTAGCGACAAAGGCACGGGACTTCCCACTCGCGGCCAGTTCGCGCTCCACAATCAGGTCGTCTTCGCCCGTTTCTTGTGTAATGCCGGCCTCTTCCAGCAACGCCTGCAATTCCGGAGTTTGTTGAACGGAGAAGATTCCCGAAACACGCGCCTTTGCCTGGCCGCTGCGGACCATCTCGGCCGAAGCACGCGCACCTAGCAGCAACCCAAGTGAGTCTACGACAATTGATTTACCACTGCCGGTTTCGCCCGTTAGAACAGTTAAGCCCGGCCCAAAACGAATGCGGGCCTGCTCGACAACAGCATAGTTCTCGACAATCAACTCCAGCAGCACTTAGCCGAATTATAGAGCGGGGCATTGGCTAGGGTGAGAAACTCTTGCGGAAGGGCTTCGGCTGACCATCTTTGTCCTGAAATCAATCTGCCTGCCGGACAGAAAGAGTAGGCTTTGGATGCAGTCTCGTGGGAAAGGCGTTCATGGGCAGAACTCCACACGTAAAAAGCGAGAAGCTAAAACTGCGTCTCTCCATCTCGGCTAAGAACACCCTGCAGATTGCAACAGCGGCTTCCGACCGCAAGCTCACAGCGTTTGTCCTGGAGAGTGCCATTATCATGCGAACGAGCTGCTCCCGAATGGTCAGGTATTTGGTTTGAAGTCCGACCAATGGGAGCCTTTCAAGCTGCGCTCCATGCCGTAAGGCGACTGAGCAGTGATGGCAGAGCAGTTTTCCCAAAAGATGGGAAAGTCGTTCGGATTAGCGCCGCTAGATGTCACTCCTTGCAGAGTCAGCAGTGGCAAGCCATCAACAGTGCTGATCTGAACTGTCTGGGTGTAGACGCCTTGCTCTACAGCAATATTGCGACCAACTACGAAACTGCCAAACGACAGGTTAGTCACCGAGATAGCTGCATGCGGGACTCTGTCCATTTGCCTTCTTAGAGCCCAGCCCCCCAACAAACAAGGCAGTTAGGAGGGAGTTAGTTGCGGGTAAGCTCACTTGTTCTCAAATCTGGTTCCGTTCAAACACCCAGCCAGATCATTTCTACGCCTTAACTCTGCTTTGCGAAAAAAATGGGGGCAACTTGCACCAGCCTGATCTTTAACGAGGTGTTCTAGGG
>CALMAV010000575.1:0-3746 GCA_937859895.1 uncultured Bryobacterales bacterium
GTCATGCTTGACGTTCACGAAGTGAGTGCACACCCGACCCAGCCGAACATTGTCGTAGCGGCCGCGGCAGTCGGCTTATGTGTCAGCAACGATCAAGGATGGACATGGGACGTCCTCGCAGAGGGACTTGATGAGACAGATTCTTTTGCTGTCGCTGTAATCAACAATGAGGCTTTATTCAGTGTTCAGGACGGGCCGTTTGCAAAACGCTCGCAGCTGTGGCGATGGCAAGTAGGCAGTCGAAAGCTTGAGCCCGTTCGTGATGGATTGCCCGATTGGTTGGAGGGGAAGGTTGACACCAATCAAATTGCCGCGGGAAAAGGAAGAGTTGCCGTCGTGGATGGCGGGGGAAATCTATGGTTATCAGCTGCGGGAGCATCAGGGTGGAAGCGTATTGCCAATGGTCTACCCTATGCACTAGGAGTTGCAGTCCTTTGACGGTTTGGTAAGCGGCTCAGAATATCTTGACGTTATGGCCTGATGGCCTTCAGTAGCAGTCACAGAGATGGCAGCAGGCGACCCACCCAACATGGTTACTCGGCAGAAACATGGCAGGTGCTCACAACTTTGCAGCCGGAAAAGGGCGATAAGTTCCCAAAATGAGGTTCCGGATAGGCTTCTCGAAAAGAGTACATCTCGTCAGAGATCACGGTATCCAGTAAGGAGCTGTTCCGGTGTGCAAACAATTGAGGGTTGGTAGCCATAGGATTGAACGATCTTAATTAAGAACTGGTTGCAGCAGAGCGTTAACGATGTGTTTGAAGTCCCACGTCAATGAACAATCACAACCGTGCACGCAGCCGAGAACGGTATGCAATCCCATCAATTCCCGCTTTGCGAGCTAGCGGTTCGCTGTATTCATCTCTGCTGGCGCGCCTTCTTGCGCTCGCCTCCTAGACGGGCAGACTGCCAAGTGCTTCAAAGCTAGTAGCTGCCAGCCTAATGTGAGCCTTAAGTTCCGGTCAGATTGCCAAAGGCGTTAACTAACACCGAAACAAAGAAGACCGCACTTGTTTGGAAGGGTAAACTCGGTTACGGTAGAACAAAGGGCGAAGCTTTGAACCTCAGTTTGGGTTTTACCGATGAACTTGTGTCTGGTGAGTCGCTCCCAGTTGCCGCTACTGCGCCTGCTATCGCGAGTCCAGTGGCGGCTATTGCAGCCCGTTTTCAGAGCGCACTTGAGCAACACGAGTCGCCGGTCCGAGCCGTTCGTCACCAGCCGGCTAAAGCAGCGCGGTATGCTGATTTTCCCGCACAGCTTAACCCTGCCTTGCAAGAGGCGTTGGCGAGCCGCGGCATTGAGAAGCTTTACACTCATCAGGCAGCCGCCATTCAACACGCGCTGGATGGCAAGAACACTGTTGTTGTTACGCCAACCGCGAGTGGGAAGACGCTCTGCTACAACCTGCCTGTCCTCCACACGCTGCTGTCCAATCCGGCTGGTCGAGCCATCTTTCTCTTTCCGACCAAAGCCCTGGCAGAAGATCAGCGCCTGGAACTCCAGCGCTTGAATGATTCGGTTGGCGGCAGTCTGGCCTGCCATACCTACGACGGCGATACGCCCTCAGATGCACGCCGCACCATCCGCGATCGCGCCAACATCGTGATGACAAATCCGGACATGCTGCATACCGGCATTCTTCCGCATCACACTAAGTGGGCCAAGCTTTTCGAGAATTTGCAGTATTTCGTGATTGACGAGCTGCACTTCTATCGTGGTGTGTACGGCAGCCATCTGGCCAACATAATTCGGCGCCTTAAACGCATCTGCGAGTTCTATGGCTCTCACCCGCAATTCATCTGCTGCTCGGCCACTATCGCTAATCCGAAGCAGTTGGCCGAAGCTATTACTGAACGGCCCTTCGAGTTGGTCGATGACAACGGCGCACCTTCCGGAGATAACTACTTCGTGTTGTATAACCCGCCGGTCGTCAATCACCAACTCGGTATACGGCGCAGTTACCTGCACGAGAGCCGGCGCATTGCAATCGAGTTCATTCGCCAAAAGCAGCAAACGCTGGTTTTCACCAACAATCGGCTTGCTACTGAGATTCTGACCACCTATTTGAAAGACGCCTGCGCAAACCTGCCCTTTTCGCATGAAGCAGTACGCGGTTACCGGGGTGGTTTTCTTCCGAAAGAACGGCGTCATATCGAAGAAGGCCTGCGCGCCGGACGCATTCGCACGGTAGTGGCAACGAACGCGCTTGAACTCGGCGTCGATATTGGCTCCTTAGATACGGTCGTTATGGCAGGTTATCCGGGCAGCATTGCTTCTACCTGGCAACGCGCCGGTCGTGCCGGCCGCAGAGCGAGCGCATCTCTTGCTGTTCTGGTTGCCTCCAGCGCTCCACTCGACCAGTACGTGGTTGAGCATCCCGAATATTTCTTTGAACGCTCGCCCGAGGAAGCGCACATCAATCCGGATAACCTGGAGATCTACCTGGGGCACCTCAAGTGCGCTGTGTTTGAGTTGCCGTTACGCGATGGCGAGACCTTCGGCAAGCATGATGCAAGAAAGTCGTGCGCATATTTGGCCGAGGAACTGAAGCTGGTACACCGGTCGGGCGACTGCTGGCACTGGGTCAACGATAGCTATCCGGCCGATACGGTCAGCTTGCGCGCAGTGACCAGCGACAACTTCCTGGTGGTGGATGTTACCGATGACCACCGCATCATTGGTGAAGTAGATTTTCCGTCGGCTCTCACAACCTTGCATGAAAAAGCCATCTACCTGCATGATGCGCGGCAGTTCCAGGTAGAGCGGCTTGACTTCGATGGACGGAAAGCATTCGTTCGTCAGGTTGATTCTGACTACTTCACCGATGCTATCGTCTACACACAGGTAAGCGAACTGGCGCAGTTCGATAGTGCGAAGGCCATCGATGACATGCAAGTGCGCGGCGCACATGGCGAGGTTCGCGTGAAGCGCCAGATTGTCGGCTTCAAGAAGATTAAGTTCTACACCCTGGAAAACGTCGGGGCAGGATTGCTCTCGCTGCCGGAGCAGGAGATGCACACCACTGCTTTCTGGCTCCACTTTGGCGCATCGTTTTTCAACAGCTTTTCCGGCTACTCCAACGCCGACCTGCAGGATGGATTGCGTGCGCTGGGGAACTCCCTGCAAACAGTCGCAACCGTGCTGCTATTGAGTGATCCGCGGGATATTGCGGTTGCTGTGCTCGACGACTCCGCCGAACGCAACACTGCCTTTGAACCGGATGTGGTCCTCTATGACAATTACCCAGGCGGCATTGGCCAGAGCGATCCGCTGTTTCGCAGACGGGAAGAACTGCTTCGCGCCACGCTTGCCTTGGCCAGCGACTGCCGATGCGAAGCTGGCTGCCCAAGTTGCGTAGGACCCGTGAACGAAATCGGTGAGCGCGGGAAAGAAGTAGCTGTCGAGATACTACGACACCTCTTATAAGGAGTAGCTAACTCGACTTCCGCTCTTCGTCTTCCGGAAATACTGGATGACCAGCGGACGGAGGATACAGAGTTTTCAAAACATTCAGGCGCTTGCGCAAGTGGCGGCTGGGCAACTGCCGAGGACCGGTTTCAACGTCGATGTCACAACATAACCCATGCAGGTAAAGCGTCAAGGTATCGATGAACGACTGTCGCACATAGCCGTCGAACAGCGCCGTCTCACGCTTGATGTTCGACTGCCGGCGAATGAGGGACTGTTTGGTCTGCCAGCTTTCGTCGTCCACTTCGCCGTGTACGGCTCCGGTTAATTCTTCCCG
>CALMAV010000575.1:3756-4846 GCA_937859895.1 uncultured Bryobacterales bacterium
ATCAATGTTTTGTATGCTGTCTTGGCTTCCGGAGTCCACTTGTCAGCAACAATCTCGGCAAGGCGGCGATAGAGCCGATAGTGGTACTCGGCAACATCCTGCTCCTTCAGGGCGAAGACTAGAACCGTTTCATTCTCGAAGCTGACCTGGGAAGCCCAGGATTGCTGGCCATCTGCGGGACGTTCTTCTACCACGAAGTCCGACGATTTCTCCCCAGCGGACGGTTGGGTCTTGCGTCGGTTTCGTGAACCCCTCTCGCTTGATCTCTCGAGATACGGAACTAGCAGGATGGAGATTCGCGGGAGTACTGCAGCTATGGATGCCGGTAGAGCCGCTACTGGCTCTTCCAGGTATTCCTTAAGAACATCCTCGGTGACCGGTGTGGAGGCACAGAAATAGGCAAACGTACTGCTGAGCGGTATAGCCTCGCCCCGGAATCGCTCTGCAAACTGTCCCACACTTACGCGGGACAGACTAGACGGAGCCTGATTCGCAGAAACGGGCTCGGTTTGACTAGACATCTACTTCCGACCTCGATTCTACCAAAGGAAAGGCGTCGGGGTATCCGGGCGCGGGTTCCTCCCTGCCAGCGAGGTTGTTAAAATCAGGGTACAAAGTGCAGATCCTGGTCTCTGCCGGCGAAGCTTCGGGTGATCTGTATGCGTCCGGCGTGGTCCATTCTCTCGCCCGTTTGTTTCCCGAGGCGTCCTTTTATGGGTGCGCTGGACCCCGGCTCCAAGCTGCAGGAGTCGAACCTATCATCGATGCCGCGAGCCTGGCGGTGGTCGGCTTGGCTGAAGTAGTCGGGCACCTTCCCCGCATTTACGGCGAGTATCGAAAGCTGCTCCGCTATGTCCGGCGGCACAAGCCGGTTGCGGCCTTGCTGACCGATAGCCCCGATTTCCACTTGCGTTTAGCTCGTCATCTGAAACGCCTGGGCGTTCCTGTTTACTACTTGGTTGCTCCGCAGGTCTGGGCTTGGCGGCAGAGTCGGGTGAAGACAATTGCACGGTTGGTCGATAAACTGTTCTGTCTTTTTCCATTTGAGGAAGACTGGTTCCGCAGTCGCGGCGTCCATGCGACATATATA
>CALMAV010000576.1 GCA_937859895.1 uncultured Bryobacterales bacterium
CCCATGATGAGGCACATCTGCTCCTGATCGAACTTCGAGAGAGCGTAGATGGATGCGAGCGAAGGCGGTTTAGTCTCAGGCGTGGCAACCGGCTGCAGTAGCTCCCCGTCAGGAGTCGTCATCTCCCACTGGTGAAGCTTCAGCTGGCCTGCGGTACGAGCGGCGATTGCATAAGTAGTGCCGTCCCGTTTCACATAGAGACCTTCGCCGTAGACGCTCATACTGGAAGCAACAATCAACTTGGTAACTGGCTGCTTGACCAAGCGCTCTAACAGGACAGCCGTCCCCAAGTTATTTACGCTGGTATATTCGGCTACCTGGTACATGCTTTGGCCGACGCCGACCAGCCCGACAAAGTGATACACAGCTTCCACGCCCGAAAGCGCTTCGTCAACTGCCTCCGGGTTACGGACGTCACCTAGAATAAACTCTGCATCTTTGTGTAGATAGTCAGGCCGCTTCGGCTCTGGGCCGTGTACCTGAGTTACCAGGCTGTCGAGAACCCGAACGTGATATCCAGCTTCGAGTAACTCACCTGCTACATGCGCCCCAATAAATCCAGCACCGCCGGTGATGAGAACAGTTCCCTTCATTTTCAGTCAGATCCTCTTCTTACCGCTTACGTGTGGACTTAGGTGATCTTCATGCAAAGCTTTGTACCTGTAAATAGAGTAGAAGCATGTGAGCAGCCATTGTTACTACTTACCTGTAACTGCACCTTAATGTAACCAGTAAGACTACGGGGCACCATACGCTCAGCCGCAACAATACTTTCGGGTCATTTCAGCACAGAACTCGGCAAACTCTTCGGGATGTGCAGGAGGACTGGTGTGATGGGGCCGAATTCCCTTTTGTTCCGGCGTAAAGCAGTAAGTAAGGGTAACTTCGAATGGCTGGAGCAGCTTCATCTGATGATCGAACCATCTTTCAGCATCAGGCCGCAGATAGTCGGCCCAGCTGAGTCCGGTACGAAGTTTCTTGACGCCTAGTTCCTGCAAATGGGCTACGCCGGCTTCGAGACGGTGATCTTCAAAGTGAAACCACTGACAGATGCCCATCGCCGGAGCATACTTTTTGAAATGTTGGGCCGCGAGTTTAGGTTCCCCATCTTCCCGATACAGGCCCATATAGAAGTGCCGGTAGTAGGAAGAGCCCTCGCTCTCTCGATGCCGGGTAGTAGCGGGCCATGCTTTTGGCAGATCGAATAGGCTGTACCAGTAGACATGGTCGAGGCTAGGCAGCAGCAGCTCAGCCGTTTTTACCAGACCGAAGTCCTGCACCTCTTCAGCCCCGAAGGAGGATGCGCCGACTTCCGACACCCAGATTGGTTTAGCCGTAACAGCTCGAATTTCAGCGATCTTGTCGGGCCACTCGTTGATGGTCCAGTGGTTCCAATCGAGCGGGAACCCATGCACAGCAACTACGTCGACTGCATCCAGGGCTCCTTGCGCTTGACGAAGGCGGGATCGATGGGCGAGATACCGCCCAGAATCCTAGGCAAACCGGCAGACTCGGCTTTTATGGCGGCGCCGGCCAATTTGACCATCTGTGAGAACGCGGACCAGTCGCTGTCGATTTCGAAATCCCAATGCGACATGTTGTTGGGCTCATTCCACAGCATGACGGCTTCAATCACGTCAAACCTGCTGGTATGGGGTGAAGTTCGGCATCCGGATCACACCGGCAGATCAACACTTCGTGTTCGGGAGCATCGATGATCCGAAAACCAGCGCTGCGCAGGACGGCTTCGGCGCAGGCTCGATTGGGCACCCACCAGTTGGTACAGTCGCCTGAGTAGTTCTTCTCGATGAAGTGCATCTTCGGATAGCCCGGATGGTCGAACATTTTTGTTTCCCAAAACGGGTAGTCGTCTTCGATTTGAGGCTTAGTGCGGCTGCCCCGCATCATCGATTGGAAGACAAACCAATCTTTCGCCACGTGTTGGCGCAAGAGATCGAGCGCCAGTAACGGGTGGCGCAAATGATAGAAGACGCCCATGTAGAGAACCAGATCGAAGCGCTCACGGAGTTGGCCTACCTCATAGACTGAGAGCTTCTGGAAGTCAATGTCCATACCCAGGACCTTGGTAGCGTAGCGGGCCTGCGCCAGATAGTCTTCATCGTGGTCGATGCCCAGCACACGGGCTGCGCCACGACGCTTCATTTCTATGGAATAGAAGCCTCCATTACAGCCAATATCAAGTACGGTCAGGCCGGTGAGATCAGCGGGAATAGCGTGCCCGAAGCTCTTCCACTTGAGAGATGGATAGTCGCCCAGAAAGTGGTCCGGCGCCGTTTGCACGCCACCTAGATTCAGGTTGTGAAACCATGGGCCCAGCGCAGTAACTTGTCCTTGAATTTCGCTGACGCTGAAGCTTTCTGGCAAGCTTAGATTTTCTTCCACCACTATGATCCGTATTTTACTGATCCGTCACGGCGAGACTAACTTAACTGGTCGCGTGTTATACGGCAGAATGCCAGGAGTGCACTTGAGCCCGGATGGTTGTCGGCAGGCGCAGGCACTAAGCACGGGGCTGAAGGCTAAGTATACAGTCGATGCAATTGTGTCCAGTCCTCTGGAACGCGCTATGGAGACCGCCCGTTATCTGGCCGAGGATCTGTCTCTGCCTATCGCGATCGACGACGATTTGCTTGAGCTTGATTACGGCGAGTGGATGGGCAAAACTTTCGTTGAAATACGTGAACAGGATTACTGGCATCACTATAACCGGCTTCGTTCGACGTCAAGTCCTCCTGGTGGAGAGTTCCTGATGCAAGTGCAAGCACGAGCTTGGAGCGCCATTCTGCGGATTCTGGAGGAGCATGGTGGAAACAAGGATGCGACCGTGGCAGTGGTATCCCATGGGGACGTTATCCGGGCACTACTTGTTTTGTTTCTGGGCATGCCACTCGATAACATTCATCGGTTTGACGTGTCACTTGCCGGGCTGAGCGAACTGATGTTTGATGGAAGGTACGCGCGGGTCATTCGAGTAAACCAAGTTTTTTACTGACCAGGCTGCGACACGGGAGACTTACTTTGGCGCGTTCACAGCAGCAAGATCTTCCGGGCGGCCCACATCGCGCCAGTCTCCTTGCAGTGGTGAGATGCGCAACTCGAGTCGATCACCCAGCATGAGCTCTATGGCTGAAGTAAGTTCATACTCATTACGAGCAGTCGGCTGAATCCGGTCCAAATAGTTGTACAGCACTGGCTGGAAAAGGTAAAAGCCGGCACTGTTCCAGCGCGTCAATGAGGTTCCTTGCGGAGGCTTCTCGACAATTTTACTGATGCGCCCGCCCACCTCATAGACCGCAGCACCTTGCCAGGGATCATCCACGTCCTTCACAGCAAGCACGGCAGATGTCCCTGGCTGCTGCTGGAGGATTGTCTCGCAGCGAGTATATTCAGCAGAGTCACAAAGGATGTCGCCATACGTCAGCAAGAATGGGTCGTCGCCGGTGAAAGCACGGGCGAGCCGGGCTGCTGAACCAGTGCCGTCAACCGGATCCTGCACTTGAAATTTAATTGGAGACGAATATTGGCGAAAGTGCGATTCAATTTGCTCGTGCTGATAGCCAACGACAATAAAAAATTCGGAGACGCCGGCAGTTGAAAGCCTTTGGAGGATATGTTCGAGCATGGGTTTGCCCTGAATTGGCAACATTGGCTTAGGAATTTGCTCAGTGAATGAGCCCATCCGTTTGCCTCGTCCAGCTGCGAGCACAACCGCTTTGCCAATGTTTACGTGTGACATACCTGTGACACGCATTTTACAGGAGAGCGTTACACCGCCTGGAAACTAGAAAAGGTTGAGGGGCTTGGGAGGGAGAGTATAGGAAGGGAGTGGAAAGAGCACAAATGTACTCTTCCCACTGATAACTCTACGAAACGTAGAGAATTACTTTCGCAATGGTGTTGTTAGCATTGAGAGCCTTACCGTTGGTGATGTCCTGGAGATATAGAACCATCCCATCAGTGACCCATTGACCAGTCATCATCGACCCCTGTGGGAAGTTAGTGGTGAACAGCGGACCAGTAGGAGAGCCTACCCGGATCTGAATGTACTGGACACTGGGAGGTGCATACCAGGTAATCGTAGTCTGCCCGTACGTTCCACCATTTGCGGAGATCGGGTTTGGAGTACCTACCATGTAAGCCGTGTCGTAACCAGCCGCAGTGTTGGAAGCTGTTTGGAATGCTGCCAATCCATTAACGCCGGCTGGGAAGAACCCGCCTGAGGTAGCAACGGGGGGTGGAGTGGTAGCAGTTCCGCCAAAAGCAAGATAAAGCACTTGGCCTACGGTGCGAGTCAGGGTTAACGAAACGCTGTTGGTGGAAAAGAACTTCACTCCACTGGCAGGAGGAAGAACATCAGCTGCGTCGAGTGCCGGGAATGTCTGAATGGACTGGGCGGCGATCAACTGGCGAATGGCGCCAACGTGCTCGGCTTCCACTGCCAAGATGCGAGCAGCCGCATTAACAACAGCACTGTTAGTAAGAAGATTCGCTGCACCGCCGTAAGCGCTCGTGCCAATATCTTCGAAAATGCGAGAAAGCCTTAGGAAGTCAGCCTGATTTCCAAAGCCGAACCCAAGCGCGTTCAGGTTCAATGCAGGCCTATTGACATATTGCCCACCAAGCTGAGTAATCGTATTTTGGATGAGCGCCACATGGTCCTGCTCGTCTTCCGCCAGTTCCAGTGCAACGTTCCTGGTCAGACTGTCGGTGAAATTTACACGAGCTCCACCAGTGGTGGCTCCAGCCGTTCCTGAGCCTCCTGTAACTGTGTAGCCGAACTGCTCAATACCCACCCCAGTGGTGGCGTAGGTGTAAAATTCTGCCTCGAGATACTCAAGATTCAAAGCAAAATTGAGGATGTCGATATCGGTATACGCTGCCTGCGCTTCCGCTTTAGAGGGATCGAGTACAGCTGCAGCACCAACGGCTGCACTGGCAATACCGAGATTCCGTACAAAATTCCGGCGATTAGAATTTTTCGCGATTAATTCTTTAACTACTTCTTCGGCCATTCTTGTCCTGTCCTTTCAACTTCCCGTGCCAAACCATTTACTCACGCTTGGTTTCAACACTCATAGTCCTGCTGTTACTCAATGTACGGAATTAAGATGCGCTTGGATAGAGTTTTTTATCAATTTTCCAAAATATTTGTATTATGGACTTGTTATACCGGTGTATGTACATTGGGTGGGATACGTTTGGACGACTCGCCGCTATGTTGCATTCTAGTTACTTCTTGTCGGTAGGTTCGTTCTAGCTGCCGGGTCATCTCGCGGGCGTTGCGTTGCTGCCGTACCATGTCCCGAGCTCTCGTCGCTAACTCACGGCCATAGTTACTGTCCGCAAGCAACCGTACGACAGAGTCAGCAAACATTTGTTTGTCATCGGTCAACTCACAAATTTCGCCTGTCCTTGACGTGAGTCCCTCGGCTCCCAGGTATGTTGAAACAACTGGTATGCCGGAGGCGAAGGCTTCCAGTAGTTTCACCCGAACGCCGGACCCACTCAAAATCGGGCATACAAAGACCTGGTAGCGCTCCAAAACGCTACGCACATCCGGCACTGCACCTAGCAGCCGGATGCTTGGATGGCTGTCCCCGAGCGTAGCTCCGGCCCGCGAATCTGAACCGGCCACATATAAGATTGCGTCTGGCCGTTGCACAAGAATTCGAGGAAAAACCTCCGAAGTAAACCAGCGCAGCCCTTCGACGTTTGGTAAGTGTCGGAAACTACCAATGAATAGGATCGACTCCGGCTCGCGACCTTCCAGCGAGAACCGATAGCGGTCAAGGTTGATACCTGCGCGAAGGTTAGCATCAATGCGATCCCTCAACTGCGGAACAAGTGAAGCAAGATACCGTGCGTTCGCTTCACTGCAGACCTGCACACGGGCGAAATGGCGGAGCAGCCGGGGTTCGTGAATGCGCATTCGAATCCACTCCAGCAGCAGATTTCCCTTCCAACCACTTGCCTTCATCTGACTTCGCAGGGATTGAACAGAGATGTCGTGCTCGAACAAAATGCAAGGAATATGACGGAAATCGCCAAAGTATTGAGCCAGAACGGTGTACTCCAGCTGAACGACGTCGATCTTTTCCCGATAGATGGCCCGGTGAATGGACCACAGAAGCTCGCGCGACGCAAACTCACGAAACGCATTGGGAGTCAAAGTCCACTGGTTATCCAGCAGGATGCCGCGGCGAACAAGAAACTTCACTGATTTGCAGATTTTCCGGAAGCACTCCTGTGCTCCCAGTTGCGCCCTGGAGTCGACAAACGAAATCAGGTGTAAGTTCGTAATCTCCGATAATCCATCAATTGCCTCCCGCATGAAAACGGCACCGCCATGGACGGAGCAAGCCGGTTGAATGTGCTGTTTGTCTCTCCTTATCCAATCGAGCCG
>CALMAV010000577.1:0-3094 GCA_937859895.1 uncultured Bryobacterales bacterium
ACAGGGTGGCGTGCTCGGCGGCGAAGTAAAGGATGTGCTGCTGCTCGACGTAACCCCACTGTCGCTCGGTATCGAAACGCTGGGTGGCGTGTTCACCAAGCTTATTGAGCGCAATACAACGATTCCGACCAAGAAGAGCGAGACATTCTCGACTGCGGCTGAGAACCAGACCTCCGTAGAAATTAAGGTTCACCAGGGCGAGCGGGCCATGGCACGGGACAACCGGATGCTGGGCGTGTTCCAATTGGTCGGCATTCCTCCGGCACCACGCGGTATTCCGCAAATCGAAGTGACATTCGATATTGACGCTAATGGAATCCTGAACGTAGTGGCCAAGGACCGGGCGACCAACAACGAGCAGAAAATTACCATTACTTCTTCATCCGGCTTGAGCAAGGACGAAGTGGAGAAGATGGCACGTGACGCAGAGAGCAACTCTGCTGACGATCGCAAGAAGAAGGAAGAGATCGAGGCTCGTAACCGGGCTGATGCGATGGTCTACAACGTCGATAAGATGTTGAAGGAGCACCGCAGCAAGATCTCTGACGCAGACGCCAAGCAGGTGGAAACTGCGCTGGAAGGTGTTCGAACGGCGATGAACGAAGGCGGTTTGGAGAAGATTATTTCTGCTACCGACCAGCTCACGCAGGCTAGCCACAAGCTGGCTGAAGCAATGTATAAGACCGGGGCGGACGGAGCTGGCGCAGGAGCTGGTGCCGGATTCAATGGCGCCTCCGGTGCAGGCACGGCGAATGGTGCAACGTCCGAGCCGAAAGATAACGTAGTTGACGCCGAGTTTGTGGACGTCGAAGACAAAAAGTAAGCACCGCTAGAGGTTGGAGTATTTGCGGCGGCTTCCGAATAACGGAGCCGCCGTTTCTTTAAGTTTGGGTGATTCAGATGGCTGCAGCAACTTCCAAGAACGATTACTACGAGACGCTGAGCGTAAGCCGAAGTGCAGACGCGGACGAGATCCGAAAAGCCTATCGGAAGCTCGCTCGCAAGTACCATCCGGATTTGAATCCCGGTGATAAGTCAGCCGAGGAGCGCTTCAAGAAAGTGCAGGAAGCTTACGACGTTCTCAGCGACGACGATAAGCGGAAAGTCTACGACCAGTACGGTTTTTACTCGGATAACATTCCTCCGAATGGCGGTGGGATGGGGGGCGGAAGCGCGAGCGGCCCGAATTTTGGCGGCTTTGATTTTAACGAATTTCTGCGGCAGCAGCAGGCGGCCGGTGCAACGGGTGCGTCCGGCAGTGGGGGGACCAATTCCGGAGCCGGGGCTGGAGGTGATCGCCCCGGGTTTCGAAGTATTTTCGAGCAGTTCTTCGGCGGTTCGCGACAGTCTACTCCAGCGCCGACTCCGGAACGCGGGGCAGATTTAGAGTACGGCTTGACTGTTGATTTCTGGCAGGCCATTAAAGGCACGCAGGTTCGCTTGAACATCTCGCGGCAGGAAGTTTGCGACACTTGCCACGGAACCGGCTCTGCAGGAAGCCAGGTGGCAGTATGTCCGGAGTGCGATGGCACCGGGACAGTAACGCAGATGGCAGGCGCGATGAAGTTCAATCTGCAATGCCAGCGCTGCGGTGGGTCAGGGCGGCTGAAGAATGCGTGTCCAACTTGCCGGGGCGAAGGTCGAGTAGCACGGCCAGATGCCGTGGAAGTTCGTATCCCGCAAGGCGTTGGGTCTGGAACGCGGTTGCGCGTTGCCGGTAAAGGTAATGCCGGTGCCGACGGCGGCCAAGCCGGTGATTTGTACATCACAATCCGGGTAGAAGAACATCCTTTCTTCAAACGCAGTGGCGATAACGTCGAGATTCAAGTGCCGATGACGATCAGTGAGGCCGGGCTGGGAGCCAAGATCGAAGTACCGACTATTGATGGTCGCGCCATTCTGAAAATTCCGCAGGGTACGCAGAACGGGCAGAAATTCCGGCTGCGTGAAAAAGGAATTTTCAATGCGCGCAAGAACACTCGGGGCGACGAGATCGTCGAGATGGTTCTGAAAGGACCGGATATCCACGATGAACGTACTCGGGAGCTGCTCCGAGAGCTGGCTCAGGTACAGACTCAGGATGTACGGGAAGAAATTTGGAATAAGGTTGGTATAGTTCAGCCGACAACTTAATAGGCGGCACAAGTGGAGAGCAGGGTAGCGGTATGACTAAGAATCGGGGTAAAGCGGCGTATATGATCTCGGCAGTGGCCGAGCAGTATGAGATACACCCGCAGACGCTGCGATTATATGAGCGGGAAGGTTTGTTGGCGCCGTCACGAAGCGAAGGGAACACGCGCCTCTACACGGACGAGGACTTGGAGCGGCTGGAGGTTATTCTCAAGCTGACGCGCGAGTTAGGTGTGAACCTTGCTGGTGTTGAGATTATCTTGAACATGCGCGAAAAGATGGAAGCTATGCAGGCCCAGATGGAAGGCTTTATCCAGGGCTTAAACAATGAGCTTTCGCAGCGCGCATCGGGTACGCGTCCGGTGGCAAGCACGAATTCACTTGTGCCTGTCATTCAGATCAGTTCATTAACGGTGCGGTCCAGCGAGGCAAAGCGCGCTCCGGTTGAACGGAAACGTCGATAAGTTCAAGAGCGTGGCGTTTGGATTCGATAAGGGTATCCGGATATCCGCTACCCTTGTCACCAGGTGAAATTTCTCCTCCTTGTCGCGCTACTTTCTTCCTTTGCAGTTACACAGGCCTATGGTGTGCCCGCCGACTGGACCACCCCCGTCGTTCCATTCAATATTTCAGGCAACTTATATTACGTGGGCTCGCGTGATCTAGCCGCGTATCTGGTTGTTACGCCTCAGGGCAATATCCTGATCAACGCCAACCTGGAGTCTTCACCGCCGCAGATCCGTAAGGCCATTGAGAAGCTTGGATTTCGTTGGGAGGATACCAAGATCCTCCTTAACAGCCAGGCACACTACGACCACGCTGCCGGTGCCGCCCAAGTTCTCCGGGAGACTCAGGCCAAGTACATGGTTATGGATGGAGATGTTGACGTCGTCAAAACCGGTGGAGCGACGGACTTTGATCCTACACTTCCGCACTTTCCCCCAGCACGCGTTGACCGCACCTT
>CALMAV010000577.1:3104-6052 GCA_937859895.1 uncultured Bryobacterales bacterium
ACGATACGGTCACTCTTGGCGGCACTACGCTCATCGCTCATAAGACTGCCGGTCATACCCGAGGTTGCACGGCTTGGACAGTGCAGACGCATGAGGGCGGACGGACCCTCAATGTGGTTATCGTCGGTGGGTGGGCACTGAATCCGGGGGTGCTGCTAGTCCCGAGTCACGGGAAGGCCGCTGCTTACCCGGGCATTACAAGCGATTTCGAACACACCTTCGCAATACTAAGGGCGTTGCCTTGCGACATCTTTCTCGGCGCCCATGGCGTCTATTTCGACATGCTCTCCAAGCTCGATCGCCTGGCTAAAGAGGGTAGTTCAGTTTGGATCGACCCTGGTGGGTATCGCAGCGCAATCCGCGAGCATGAGGGCGCCTACCGCAAAGAGCTTGCGCAGCAGCAGGGAAAGAAGTGATGTCAGAAGGGTTATCGATCCAGGAACACGGCCTTGTCCTGAACCGAGTTGATAACCAGACACTTGGCCTTAATTGCGGCGGTGGTCGCAGCCTACCAGTTTTCCAAACGGCAACCTTTTCCGGTAAGCTTCGAGCATGGACCTGCATGTTACTCCTGATCTCCAAGCAAAGCTAGTGCCCCTTGCCGCTCAGCCGGGGCGTGATACTGGCGCCTCAGTGCAGGACGCTCTTGCCCGCTACATTGAAGACCAGACTCGCTTTCTGGAAGGTGTTGAGAGGGGCATAACGGCCTCGGAACGCGGTGAGTTCATTGAGGAGGATGAGATGGACGCTCGCGTTGCAGAGATGCTTAAATCGTAGTGCGGCTGCGCTGGACGGCTCCCGCAGCTGAGGAGCTCGGAAAGCTTAGCGATCACTTGAGAGAGCACAATCGCCGATTTGCCGCTTCCACCATTCGGACCCTTTACGGTGCAATCAAATCATTACAGCCATACCTTACCGAGGCCGAGCTGGAAGCAAGAGAGGTACCAGAGAGCTCGTGCTGTCAAAATTATCTGATGTAATCGTTTACCGTATCAAGGATGAGGCCGTTGAGATCCTGCACATCTGGCATGGGGCGCAGAAGCGAGATTAAACTTAACACCCCGCCGCACGCCAGGCCATTGTCTTCTAAGGCGAAATACCATCGATTTCTCCTGAATTCTCTCTTACTTTTTTTGCTATCGCCCGCTATGGCGGTATCTGGTCAGCAGCAACGACATAGATCAAGGGTGACGAGCAACACGGTAAGCAACACAAATCTCCAAGCCATCGATCAAGTCATAAGCCGGTTAGGAACAGAATTCATTACTTCGGACAAGGGTGACGGGCTCTCCATCGCCGTTGTCAAAGACGGCCATATCCGACTCCACCATTTCGGTTCGGTGTCGCGAGAAAAGAAACAGCTTCCGACGGACGCCACGGTTTATGAGATTGGCTCCATCACCAAGGTCTTCACTTCTTTGCTTCTGGGTTATGCCGTTACCGACGGGAAAGCTAAACCGCAGGATGACATCCGCCAATACTTACCGGGCTCATTTCCAAATCTCGCTTTTGAAGGCGCACCCGTGCGACTGCTGGATCTGGCAGACACTACGTCCGCTCTCCCGGATAATCTCCCCGACTTGTCAAAGGCACTCGCAGAAGCTACGCCGGAGCAGGCACCGTTCGTCGTCACGAAAGCTCTGGAGCAATACGGTCAGGCAGATCTTCTTCGGGATCTTAGATCAGTAAAACTTGCTGACAGGCCAGGAACTGCTTCGCATCACTCGAATGTAGCCGCTGAGGTGCTTGGAATGATACTCGCGAATATTTATGGCCAAGCGTATCCAAGTCTTATTCAACAGAAGGTTGAAAAGCTTTTTAGTATGCAGACAGGGACAGATACTTCCCGTGCCGCATTATTGACACGCGGGTACAACGCGCAGCATAGGCTCATGCCGCCAACAGATCAGATGTCAGTTTTGCCGACGGGCGGCTTGCGATACAGCCTTTTGGATATGTCTCGTTTTGTCGTAGGGGAGCTTAGCGCTCAAATTGAGGCGGTGAGACTTACCCAGCAGCCAGTGTGGGGCGATCCCCTGAAGGTTGCCATGGGATATGGGTGGAAGATACAGCGGGACGTGGATAATAGGCTGCGTATCAGTGCCTCTGGAGCCACTTTCCGTTGCTCTAGCTACATAGAGATGTACCCAGACTCGGCGTTCGGAATTGTAGGGCTGACAAACAGATCCTCACCGGACACCGAAGGGGAGCTTGAAAAGCTTGCCGAGGAAGCTTATCAATCCATCGAAGGGGCACCAGCTCTGAAGGCGCTACAAGAAGCTGCGAAAGCAGGATCGTATCGCCACTTTAATGCTATTGTTGCGGGCGTTAGACAGAAGCATCCGGAGTTACACCTCACTGAGGAGTATGTGAACCAATGGGGAGGCCGGCTGCTAGCTGAGGGTCGAGGTGACGCAGCGGTCGCGTTATTTGAGTACAACACTAAGCAATGGCCCGACAGCTCAGATGCGTTCGAAAGTTTGGGGTACGGCTTTCAGCAGTTAGGAGATAAGCCACGTTCGGTTACGGCTTACCGAAAGGCCATCGAACTCAATCCGAAAAATACCGAAGCTCTTGATTCCTTAAAGAGCCTTACTCGTTGACTTTGGCAATTCGGAGATTTTGGCCCGCCTGCCAACAGAGGTAGGCTAGAGGCGAGGTACTATAATGCGCACTCTGCCGGTTCTTAGAGTGGGTTCCCTTCTACTTGCAAGCTTCGCGGCATTTGGGCAAAGTGTCCCGCCGCAGAGCGAAGGTTTGAGGGCGCGTGGCGGACCTGAGGCCTATGCGTCGCGAGCCAAGCTCGGGAATGCGCAGATTGCTGCCATATTGCTATCGGCTGATCAGGTGAAACATGCGTTTGCCTATGACATTAGCAAGCTATACGCTGTGATCGAAGTTGCCGTCTACCCTGGCGGGAGCGGAAGCTCAGTCGTCATCCACAATGG
>CALMAV010000578.1 GCA_937859895.1 uncultured Bryobacterales bacterium
ATTCGAAACATGGTGTCCAAAGGTACGAAACCGCCGCCGAGGCCGCAGCTGTTCAAAGTCCACCCGACTACCGTTTCCCGTTTGTTAGCGCGGTATCGCACCAAATAGCGTGCAAAGTTCTAAGCCGGATAACTTGCAAGGTGACAATTCATCCGTGCCTGCTATCGTCTTCCCCATGGCCCTTCCCGAACACCTTACAGCTTTGGAGGAAGGATAAAAGGTCTGGTCTGAAACTTTTGTCAGTACATCTGTTCAAGGATCGTCCCAATGAAGCAAGTCGCCTTGGCTGACTGACACTAATTCATAAGTGTAAGCGGGTGCCCGTCGTTAGCATAATGCGCCGTCTTTCCGTTCCTCGTCAATCTAAGTTGAGGATTGCTAAGATCCTCAACGATGAGAAAGTATTCTTTAGCCTGTGCAATCTTGCCGCTGGTCCTGTTCGCAGGACAATCCCCGCAGACTCACAAGAAATTACCTGGGGAGGACTGGGTGTCTATCTTCAATGGGCAAGACCTGACTGGCTGGGTTAAGATCGGCAACGAGAGTTGGATGGTTGAAGACGGAGTGATCCATGGACGCGGTGTAACCAAGGATTATGGTTATCTGCAAACTGAGAACTCTTACACAGACTTTCAACTGTCACTCAAGTTCGCGTGCGAGGGCGATGGAAACAGCGGAGTGTTCTTCCACACTGCGTTTAAGCCAAGCACCGCCGATGTAACTCAGGGTTTGCAATTTGAGGTGGACTGCACGATTGGCCACCATACGGGCGGTCTGTACGGCGACGGGCGGGGTTGGGTTGTTTGGCCTGCGCCGGAGAACGAGACCGTTGTTCGGATGGGAACGTGGAACGAGTATCTGCTGGAAGTAGTCGGAAATCGCTATCGCTCCCGGCTTAACGGGGTTGAGATGGTCAACTTCACCGATCCGAAACCTAAGTCTTTCGAAGGGCCTATCGCCCTGCAGTTACACGCCGGCGGCCACGGCAACATGAAGTTTAAGGATATTATGGTTCGCGATCTGTCACGACATTAAGAAGAAGTCTTCTTCCCGCTCGGTAGGTCTCCGGACAGAATTAAGTTCAGGCGGCGATTGCACTCCTTCAGATAGGCAGCATCGCCTCCTTCCAACTCGACGGTTGCGGTGCCTCTGTAACCAATGTCTGTCAATGCCGAGTAGATCGCAGGCCAATCGATATCACCCTCACCCAGCCCTACCCATTCAGTGACGTTCTTCTGCGTAGCCGGGTCGCGGCGAAACGCAAAATCCTTGATATGTAGTTTGACAATCCGCGACCCGAGTGTACGAATCCAGTCTTGCGGATAGCCGTAGAGCACGACGTTGCCGACATCAAAATAGGCCCGCACCCAGGGACTCTGAAAGGTGTCGATGTACGCGGCGAACTCTATCGGGCTAAGCAGAAATTTATTCCAAACCTCCTCGAGCGCAATGATGACGCCTAGCTGCTCCGCAAGCGGCACCAGTTTACGGATGCTCTCCTGCGAACGCTTGTAGGCATCCTGGTAGCGAGTGTTGCTATCGACAACGGCGGGAACGATTAAGACGGTACTGGCGCCCCAAAGGTGTGCGTTGCGAATAGAAGTGCGCGCACCTTCCAAAGTTTTCTCGACGACAACGGGATCGGCGGAGGAAAGGGGATACTTCCAGTGATCCATATTCATTACGGAATGAATCTTGATTCCCGCTTTGTCTGCTCCATCCTTCATCGCTTCGGCTTCGGCTTGGTTCGGAGTTGTAGGGCATTCAATGCGTTCGAATCCAGCATCAGCGGCTATCTGAAAGCGATCCTTCATAGATGCAGAAGCCGGTAGCATACTGTATTCGACAGCTGGTGCAATAGGTAAGCGCTGGGCTGCAAACAACTTACAAGCGCCAACCATCATCGCGGATTGAAGAAGAGTCCTTCGACGCATGCAACTGTTGTAGCGCAATTGAGGTTTGTCGGCTATTCTTGTCCTCAAGTCATACTCATGAATACCGAAGATGCAAAACCAGACCGCCGCGATTTTGTAAAGAGCGCAACAGGCGTACTGGGGGCCGCGCTTACGAACGGTTTTCCCGCCATCATTTCGGGCCAGAACGTAAGCAATGCAATCAAGGTTGGACTAGTTGGCTGTGGTGGTCGGGGAACGGGAGCGGCATCTCAGGCGCTCCACGCCGACGACTATGCGGAATTGACCGCAGTCGCCGATGTGACGCAGTCGCAAGTAGACAAGTGTCTGCAGACCCTGAAGGCGATCTCTCGAGTTTCAGAACGAGTGAAGGTCGAAGGGCCGAAGCAGTACCTGGGAATGGACGCTTACCAAAGGGTGATTGATAGCGGCGTGGACGTTGTTCTGCTCGCAACGCCCCCTGGATTTCGGCCGATGCATTTGGCTTCCTGCATTAGCGCAAACAAGAACGTCTTTTGTGAAAAGCCAGTAGCGACTGATGCGCTTGGTATTCGATCCGTCTTAGACTTGTCGGAAAAAGCCAAGCAGAAGAATCTTTCGCTGGTAGCGGGTTTCTGCTGGCGGTACAACGACATGATCCAGGACACGTTCAAGCAGATGTCCGATGGGGCAATTGGTCGTGTAGTTTCTTATCACGCAACTTATTACACCAACCCGGTGAAGCCTATGCCTCCGGAGAACACTCGCCCGCCGGGGATGAGCGATACAGAGTGGCAGGTCCGGAACTGGTACAACTTTGTGTGGCTTTGCGGAGACAGCATCGTCGAGCAGGCTGTGCATAGCGTCGACAAAGTTGCCTGGGCCATGCATGATCAGCCTCCGGTCAGCTGTGTAGCTGTGGGCGGGCGAGACATCCCGGCTGAGGGTGGCAACATCTACGATCACTTCGAAGTGAACTATCTGTATCCGAACGGTGTCCGTGCTACGGTAGCCAACCGTCAGATTGAAGGTTGCTACAACGAGAACGCCGATTACATCATGGGTACAGAGGGACTGGTGACAATAGGCCGGGGGCCGGTTCCCCGAATTGAGGGTAGGACGAACTGGACGTGGACCGGTCAAAAGTACGACATGTACCAACGCGAGCATGATGTTCTGTTTGCTTCGATTCGCAAGAGCACTCCAGTGAACGACGGCAAGCGAATGACCACGAGTACGCTGCTGGCAATGATGGGCCGAATGGCAGCGTACACGGGACAGGAAATCACCTGGGATATGGCGATGAACTCACAGGAGAAGCTCTTCCCTGACCATCTGGATATGAGTGCCAGCTTACCGGTGGTCCCTCGTGCCCAGCCCGGGATCACAAAGTTTGTCTAGGCTCTCAACCCTCGCTTACGGCCTGCTCCTGGCGGCTCCCATTGTTTGCGGCATCGATTTCACCAAGGACGTCGCGCCCATCTACCAGACCAATTGTGTGTCTTGCCACCGTGCTGAATCTCATATCAATCTGACAAGCCGGCGAGGAATGATCGAGTCGAAGGTGCTGGTTCCAGGCGATCCGGGAAAAAGCTCTGTTTTCACAACGGTCCTGCATGGGAGCATGCCGCCCAGCGGAAAGCTGAGCTCGGCGAATATCGAGGTACTCCGGCAATGGATTCAACAGGGTGCTGAGTGGCCGAACAATGCTGAGCTGCAGTCGCCGGCAAAGGCAGCGCGCCCGGGTCCAGGAGCCGTGGGGGAAATGGCTAATGTCCGGGCGATCCGCGACCGAATCTTACAACATCAGGCAAACGCCGGAGCCTACAGCGTGACAATTCCCAACACGACTGTAAAGTACGACGTTGTGGCCATTCCCGAAGGCAGTTTTACCCTGGCTCCGAATCTGGAAGTGCACTTGAGCCCATTCTGGATGCAGGCGCATGAGGTGACTTGGGATGAATATCGGCTCTTCATGTTTGCCAACCAGGCGGGCGAGGTCGCACACCAAGATGGACTAGTTGATGCGGTCAGCCGTCCAACGCGTCCTTACGTTGAGATGAGTTTCGGGATGGGCATCAACGGGTTTCCGGCCATCAGTATGACCCAACATGCTGCCAATAAGTACGCCGAATGGCTGAGCAGCAAGACCGGCGAGTTCTATCGTTTGCCGACCGAGGCTGAATGGGAATATGCCTGTCGTGCGGGTTTGGCCGTCCAGCCTACGCCGCTCACTGACTATGCCTGGCTTGCGACAAACAGCGGAGGGAAATATGGCAAAGTGGCCGCAAAGAAACCGAATGAGTGGCACCTATATGACATGTTGGGGAACGTGATGGAATGGACCCTGGATGCGTATGCGCCCTACAAAACAGGCGCAGAAACGGATCCGTGGGTAAAGGCCACCCAGCCCTATCCGCAGGTAGTGCGCGGAGGCTCGTGGAACGATCCAGCTCAGCAGGTAACATGTTCAGTCAGGGTGCCCTCAGACCCTTCCTGGAAACAGCAGGATCCGCAGTTGCCAAAGAGTATTTGGTACCTAACGGATGCCCAGTGGGTCGGGTTCCGCTTAGTACGTTCCGCTAAAGTGCCAAGTGCGGAGGAAATGTTCCGGTTGTGGAATAGCGGCGTTGAGCACGATGAGCAGTAGGCGCACTCCTCCTCTCCTGGTGTTTCTCTGCTGCGTTAGCGAAGCTGCTTCTCTTCAGCCCTTTGAGGCGGTCGAGCCCCACATGGGTACGTTGTTTCGGATTAAACTCTATGCCGAAACTGAGGCACGAGCGCAGGCGGCATTTCGATCAGCATTTGAACGAGTGGGCGCGCTAGACGATACGCTCTCCGATTACAAGCCGGAGAGCGAATTGAACCGGCTGACTGTTGTGGCGGTAGGCCGTCCGATGCATGTCAGCTCTGATCTCTTTCGAGTTCTTCAGAGTGGCCAAATGCTTGCCTCGCAAACCGACGGCGCTTTCGATGTGACACTTGGACCCTTGACTCATTTGTGGCGGTCAGCGCGAAAGGCGGGTCGAGTTCCTGACGTGAACGCGTTGCGAGATGCGCAGGCAAGATGTGGTTTTCGGAAGATGCATCTGAACGCGAGGGATCAGACCGCCCAGCTTGACGAACGCGCTATGCAACTAGACCTGGGTGGCATCGCGAAGGGCTATGCGGCAGATGAAGCCATTGCTACTTTACGCAGGGTTGGAATCTCCCGGGCGCTGGTAGCGGCCAGTGGAGATCTGGCCTTTAGCGATGCTCCACCGGGGAAATCTGGATGGAGCATTGGTATCGATTCAATGGACAGCGCCGGCCAGTCCTTTACAAAAGTGCTGACATTACGGAATGCTGCAATTTCTACTTCGGGCGATACTGAGCAGCACTTAGATAGCGGGGGCCGACGGTACTCGCATATCATTGAACCGCAGACCGGCATGGGCTTGACCAACCGCTTGACCGTAAGCGTTGTGGCGGCCCATGGTATGGAAGCCGATGCGCTGACGAAGGTGGTCAGCATCTGGGGCCCACATCGAGGCCTAGAGTTCATTGAGCGGCGTCCGGGCGTGAAAGGGCTAGTGGTGGATCGAAGCGTCAGGCCAGTGGTGATGAGCGGAAGATTGGTGTCAGAAGGCTGTGGAAGAAATCGTTAGCCGTCGCGCGATGCTAGGCTCAGCTGTCGGAGCAGGGTTGCTAAGGGCTGGTGAGACCGCGCGCCCGCGCCTTGGAGTAGTCACCAGCATTGCAGGTGCGAGCACTCCCGAGCAGGCAATTGCAAAGGTTCACGCGCTTGGCTTAAAGACTTGTCAGATTTCGGCCGGGCCGGCACCAGACCTACAGATCGCTTCTGCGCTGAAGTCCGCTCTCGACAAGTACCAAGTGGAGGCCACCGCCATCATGACCCTTGGCCCGGGTCGTATGATCTGGGATTTTTCTTCTGGCCCCAAGACCATTGGCCTTGTGCCTGCCTCCACCCGAACGGCAAGGATTAATGCCCTTAAGCGAGCTTCAGACTTGGCCAAGAGCTGCAACGTTCAGGCCGTGCATACACATTGCGGGTTCATCCCGGAGACTCCCAACGATCCGCTCTATGCCGAGACGGTCGATGCTATTCGCGAAGTCGCCGAGTATTGCAGTCAAAATGGGCAATTGTTTCTCATGGAGACTGGGCAGGAGACTCCGATCACAATGCTGCGGGCAATTGAGGATGCAGGCACAAGCAACATCAATGTCAACCTGGATACTGCGAATTTGATTCTGTATGGCAAGGGTGAACCTTTGGGTGCGCTAGAGGTGCTGGGGAAGTATGTGCGAGGATTGCACGCGAAAGACGGCCTTTACCCCACTGATCCCAAGAAACTGGGCCGCGAAGTCGCGATCGGGCAAGGCAGAGTGAATTTCCCCGAAGTTGTGAAAGCCTTGTGCAAGCTGAACTATGCTGGGCCCATCACTATTGAACGCGAAATTTCCGGTCCACAGCAGGAAGCCGATATCCATGGGGCCATCAAATTTCTTGAGACGCTGATTTCCCGAGCGTACTCGCAGGCCCTTTAGTGCCGAATCCGTTACTGTCAGACTCTGCATCACAATGGTGCTGAACTTTGTTATTGGGGGCGTCCCGCTCGTAGAAGCTGGCTGAACATGTTGCAATGTACATCTCTGCTTTGGCTCTGGGCCATCGCGACTGCAACTGGCAGCACTGGATCAGCTATTCGTTTCGAGGATGTAGCGCTTGGCTCAGGACTGGACTTTATTCTCGAGAACTCGCCGACGCCCGACAAGTTCATGATTGAGACGATGCCCGGAGGAGTGGCTATCTTCGACTATGATGGCGATGGCCGGCCTGATCTCTTTTTCACCAACGGCGCCTCCATTCCTTCCCTCCAGAAAAGCGACCGAAAGTATTGGAACCGACTATTTCACAATGAAGGGGGCTTGAAGTTTCGTGATGTGACAGCTCTGGCAGGCGTGCCGGGAGAAGGCTATTCAATGGGCGCAGCCGCAGCGGACTACGACAACGACGGTCATCCGGATCTGTTCGTAGCCGGCGTCAACCGCAACATCCTTTATCGCAATCGGGGCGACGGAACCTTCGAAGATGTCACTAACTCAGCCGGTATTCGTAGCGGCGAGTGGGCAGTGGCGGCCGGCTGGTTTGATTTTGATCGAGACGGTCTGCTGGACCTTTGGGTAGTTCACTATGCAAAGTTCTCGGTCGGGGAAAGTCGCTACTGCGGCGACCAGAGGCGCGGTATTCGCATCTATTGCCACCCGAAATACTTTCAGCCTCTCGCAAGCACACTGTATAGAAATCTGGGCAATGGTAAATTTCAGGACGTTTCGCAAACTGCGGGGATCGCAAGCTTTGCTGGACGCGGTATGAGCGTCGTTTTTGCGGATTATGATCACGACGGCTGGCCGGATGTGTTTGTGACCAATGACAATATGCCGAACTTTCTCTTCCGTAACAAACACAATGGAACTTTCGAGGAGACCGCCCTGGTGGCGGGTGTCGCATTGCGGGAAGACGGGAAGCCAGTTGCGGCCATGGGAGCGGATTTCCGAGACTATGACAACGATGGCTGGCCGGATCTCACCGTCACCGCGCTCGCAGCAGAGACTTTCCCACTTTTTCGCAATAACGGCAGGGGTTCGTTCGATGATGCGACTTACACAAGCCATGTAGGAGCACTCTCGCTCAGGCACAGTGGATGGGGTGTCGGGCTCGTTGATTTTGACAATGATGGCTGGAAGGATTTGTTCACTGCTAATTCCCACGTTAACGACCGCGTTGAATCATTCGAGGCAGCTGTCTATCGGGAGCCGGACATGGTCCTCGCAAACCTGCATAACAAGACGTTTGCAGATGTATCGGAGCAAGCTGGCCTGACAGGGGCGAAGGCACATCGTGGAAGCGCATTTGCGGACCTGGATGGCGATGGGCTTGTAGATGTTCTTGTTTCTTCCTTGCAGGAGCCTGTCGAACTCTGGCGCAATATCACCGAAGGCGGTAACCATTGGATTGAACTGAAGTTGATTGGTTCGCGAAGCAATCGAGACGGGATCGGGGCACGCATTCAAATTGGAACCCAATACAACGACATGACAAGCGCAGTCAGTTACGCCTCTTCCGCCTTGGTGCCCGTTCATTTTGGATTGGGCGCAATCCCCACCGCCGGTAAGATCGAGATCACCTGGCCCAGCGGAACGCGACAAACTCTGTCGGACGTTAGGGGAGACCAGCTACTAGTTGTGCGTGAGCCGAAGTAGCGCAGGTTTCGCCTGTTAGCTAAATCTTTCACTTCCGGTCCAAAGGTCCCGTAATCTCGGATTCGCTTGCCACAGCCCTGTTGACCTCAGCATTTTTACTCTGGATTCTGGAGTACTCCTCCATGTTGGCCTGTGCGCCCGAAGCGTTTCCTTCGGCCTTAAAGGCACGCGCCAAACTATAGTGAAGACTTCCATCGTCGTCAAGCGTCACCCCCTTTTCCAAGTGTGGGATGGCCTCGGCGTTTCTTCCGAGTGAGGCAAGGGCCAAGCCCAAAGCAGCATGCGCCGACAACATGTCCGGTCTACGCTTGATTGCAATCTCGAGAAACGGTAACGCTTGGTCTGCTTGCTGGATGCGCCAGAGACATTCGCCAAGCATAAAGTTCACACTGGGTGATTCCGGATTGTCACGTAAGAGTTCCTGAAGTGTTGGAATTGCAGCTTGATAGTCACGCGCCTGAAAAAATGATGTCGCCAGTTCCGTTCTCAGACGCACATCGTTTTTGTCAGGGGCGAGTGCCAGAGCGGCTCCCCACTCGTGTGAGGCTTCCAAGTCCTGCCGGTGATCGTGTAGTATCTGCGCCTTCAAGGCATGGAGTTCTACCGATTCAGGCAAGCGCTCCAACTGATCGAAGGCTTGAATCGCCAGCGCATTGTAAGCACGCGTGTTCCAGAAGAGGAGGGAAGGCTCGGTTGCATGTTCACGCACAGCTTGCAGGAACCTGCCTTTGCTAAATAGGCACGCTGGACTGGCGGGAGCCTGACAAGCGCTTGCATCCCGCTCCATCTCACGACGTCCTTCGGTGGCTGCCCAATCGGGATGACCCGTATTGCGATACACCTGTGCCAGACCGCCGCTAAGGCCAGCAAGATCGGGCGTTTTCTTTTCCGCTTCGCGGTAAAAAAAGAAAGCACTCTTAAACTGGCGCTGCTGCACTCGTGCGTCGGCAAGAAGGAGCGCTACATAACCGGATTGATTATCAAGCCGGCTAAGACGTTCAAAATTTTGCGTGGCGAGACTTTCGTATGATTTACCCAGTCCGTACCAGGCTGTCGCATCCGATGGGTTAAGCGCGGTCAGTTCCCGATATTGAACGGCGGCCTGCTGAAAATGATTGAGGCTTAATTCGGAGCTTGCCAGCATGCCCCGTGCATTAAGGTTCAAGGTATCGAGCGCGAGCAGCTTCTTTAGGGGTGCGATGGCGGCTGTAGGCTGGTTTAATTGCAGGTACGCCATGGCCACCGAAGTAAGAGCGGGAATATTGCGCGGCTGCACTTTCAGGACTGCTCCGAGATGTCGAATGGCCCGATCAGGATGACCGGCCATCTCCTCTGCCATCCCCAGGTTGAGGAGAAGCCCAGGATCGTCGGGCAGTGCTTTCACCATTTGCTGATAGACGATAACAGCCTCGTCAAAATGCCCCTGCGACATCAATTCCTTTCCATGCCGCGACTGCTCGGCCAGCTGCTCAGATTGTGGCAAGGCTGGCAAGACTGTTAAGACAAACAGAAAGGCGGCCCGGAACCCGGGCCGCCCTCTTGGTTGCAGAAAGAACATTCTACTGATGGTTTACCATTGCAACCGGAACGCGAAACGGACGTTGCGTTCGCCGAATGAACTGGTAATGCGGGCGAAGTTGGGACTAGTGATGCTGGTACTGTTCACCGTGCCAAAATGGCTCGTATTTGGCAGGTTGTAGAACTCAGTGCGGAATTGGGCCTGCAGCCGTTCCCGAATCGGAAAGATCCGCATGATGCTCATGTCAGTATTCCAAATGCCGGGGTTGCGTAAAATGTTGCGACCGGTGTTTCCAAATCGAACCGCTGTGACGGGGGCGAAAGAAGCCGGAGAGTAAAATTGGCCTGTCGTTCCGATATCGCCAAGTCGTTGGACGGGTGCAATCTGATCAGCAGTTTGAGTATTATCCGGTGCGTTGAGCGAGGTGCCGGGCGCAGTGACAGTGAAGGGCGTGCCGGTGTAAGCAGATTCGATCCCGCTAAACTGCCAACCGCCGACGACTTGGGACACAATACCTGAGTTCAAGTATTGCTTGCCTTTGCCAACGGGTAGCTCGTAAACCCAGCCCAGTTGAAAGACGTGGGTGCGGTCAAAGCCAGCGGTTGCCCGGTTACGCTGAAAGACAGGAGCCCAGTTCCAGCCGACGCTGGCCCAGCCATCATCATCGGTGTAATCAATGGCATGGGACCATGTGTAGGCGCCTTTCAGCATCAGCCCTTTAGAAAACTGCTTATTTAAAGATACCTGCATGGAATTGTACTCAGAGCTGAGATAGCCATCCCACATTTGTGTCGGAATGGTCCGCTTCTCCGGCTGGCCATTTGGAAGAAGGTAGTTGTAATAAGGCAGGCCAGTGGTTCCGGAGCCTGGATAACCGGCGTTGATATCACGATCAGCAAGCAGATGCACCGAGTGCGAACCGACGTAGGCAAAGGAGCTGACCATATCGAGCGGCAGTCTGCGTTCCACAGTGAAGTTGTAGGACTGAATATAACCGCGATGCAGAAGACCGGCCCACGGGCTGCGCTCCGAGGCATTGCTGGGAAGCGGTACAGCTCCGCTAGACAGGTCGGGCCCAATCACAGGCGGTATACCGGATGCCAAGGTAGCGGCCGAAGCAAAGCTATTAGGAGCTGTGGTATCAGCGTTGATAGTAAGCGGATAGAAGCCGCGCAAGGGACGAGAGAAAGGAATCGGATCGTAGTTCAGACCGTAACCGGCGCGAATGACTGTGTTTTCGCCTAGCCGGTACGCAACGCCAAGCCGTGGTGAGAACAGCTTTTTACTAGTGGTTATTCCCACGTTGTCAGGCTGGCCGCCACGCCCTCCTAGCAACACCAGGTTGGTAGCGGGGTCATAACGTTCGATCCCTTTTCCCGCTCGCGTCATAAGCGGGTAATATTCGTAGCGCAATCCGACCGAGACCGTGAGGTTCTTAGCTACTTGCCAGCGGTCTTGGCCATACCAGCCGAACTGCCACTCCCGGCCGGTCATCAAAATGTATTGAAGCCCTTTCTGCACATCATTGGAGTAGCCGAGCAGAAACTGCGCGTACGCATTGTATTGGTTAGGAGCCGTCGCTCCTGGCGCATTCAAGGACGTGACTTGACCGCTGAAGTCCAACAGACCGCGTGGCCCGCCATTGCTCAGTTCTGGCTGCCAGTGGTTTAAATGAAAGCGCACCAGGTCGAACCCAAACCGGAGGGTATGCGCGCCCTTGGTCCAACTCACGCTGTCGCTATTTGTGTAGTTTTCGTCAGTGCGGAATAGAGGCATCCAATTTGGGATTCCGAAATTGGCATAGGGAGTGGAACCGAATGTGATATCAGGAAACCCACTCTGGCGAATGTCTGGGCCATTCAGTCCAGGGATCCCGAGCACCGTCCCGTAATTGGTTCCGTAGTCGTTCCCTTTGACATTTTGCACCATGCGCTGGTAGCCGACGTTTCCATCCAGCACAACGTTAGGACTGAATGTATAAGTGTGGCCAATGGTCCCGATCTGAACGGTCGTATTGCCCTTTCCCGGATCCGCTCCTGGGGCCGGACCGCCAGCAACTCCGAAGATTCCCTGTCCACCGGAGGTGGCCCAGCTACGGCCATACTTACCCCAAATGGTGTGCTTGTCGTTCCGATTCCAGTTAATTTTTGTGTCAAGGTTATAGCGGTCGACAATGGGCCCCCCGGTAGCTGAGTAGTTGCTCGCCGTGCCCGGAAGGTTGGGAAGAGGGTAGTAACTCTGTAGCTTCAGCGCCTCCGGGCTGATTAGATTGGCAGGAATGATATTGCCGGTGAAAGCCTGACGGCCGGTACCATCTGCATTCCCGGTATTTGGGTTGTAGATGATGCTCTTATACGCACTAAAATTTCCAGCACGCTGATCAGCTGTAGGAACCGTGTACAACCCATTAGCTGAAGTCTTCTGATTAGTGCCGTCGAAGCTTGCGAAGTAGAAGAGTTTACTCCTGATAATGGGGCCGCCGAGCGTGCCGCCATAGTTGTTGTAGATGCCAACGGGCTTCTGAGTGGTGGGTGTTAGGAAGAAGTTACGAGCGTTCAGATGCTGGTCGTTGTGAAATAAGAACGCGCTCCCGTGCAATTCATTTGTGCCCGACTTAGTAACGACTGTAATGGCGGAAGAACCTGACAATCCCTGGTCAGCTTCTGCGGCGCTGGTTGTAACGTTGACCTCATCGATTGTTTCGGCCGAGGAGTTGTACCCAGCGTACTGTGGCAACCAGAGATTCACGCTCGATGCTCCATCGATGCGCGTTGTGTTTGTCTGCCCCGGGCCGCCGTTGATGTGAGTATTCAGCGGTTGCGCCGGATTGTCGGTTACCGAGTTGATGAAGGCAGCGGGAAGTGAGCCCGGCGTCAGGTTGATAAGCGTCTGATAGCTGCGCTGTCCCCCCAGTGGAATGTCACGAATCTGTTTGGCTGAAATTTCCGAGTGAGTGTCTGCTTTATCTGTCTGCAGCAGCGTCGAGGAAGCAGAAACTTCCACCTGCTCAGCCGCTTGTCCAATTTGCAGGATCTGGTCGATGCGGCTTATAGTATTCGGGGTCACGCTGACTCCGGTCTGCTCTACACGCCGGAAGCCTTGGGCAATCATTGAAACGTTGTATCTGCCAGGAAGCAGGCTTTCCATCGTATAGCGACCTGACTGGTCCGTTGTGTCAACCTTTATCTGGCCGGTATCGGCATTTTTGGCCGTAACAGCGACATTGGGCATGACAGCGCCCGATTGGTCAGTAACGGTGCCGACGATCGAACCATAAACCGCTTGGCCCCGAACGGAAGAACCGCAAGTTAGCGTAAGAAGGAGCGCAGAGATCCCGGCGAGAGATCTAAAATGCAGAGTGTGGCGCAGCGCGGAAGTTAGCATTTTGTTACCCCAGGTACATCGAGATGATGATGGTGCGAGATGGTTTGCGTTTTGACCAATTATCATACGTAAAATCACGGGCTAGGTGGCCTATTAATCGAGCATGCAGATAGTGCCACATAACTCGAATTGATTAGGTACCCGAGATGCTACAGCAATGCTGGTAAATTTGCAACTAATTACACACTGGTATGTCGTCACGATGTGAGTTAACGCAATTAGTTCACGCGTGAGTTGTCCGCCTGGAAAAAGCGGAGCTTGGTTGTGAGGCTGGAAGTTGAACTCCAGCAGAACTTACACGAGCTCCGAGATGGAGCGGATGAGCAAGGTGCAAGAAGTGCTGTTGCGAGCCAGAGCAAAGAACATCAGCTGGGGGCAAGCAGTGAAGATCATTGGAGTGAATGCACGCACGATGCGGCGACGACCAGTGCACCGCTTAGGTTAGGCGCTCGATGGACCTGGCTGTAACTTGAAGTTCAGCTTATCCATCAGAGCGCGGCCAAGCGATCCTTAACAAGATCTTTCCAGGACAGCATAGGTATTCGGCCACTCTCTCTAAGATCGTGCACTATAGCTGCCTTCG
>CALMAV010000579.1 GCA_937859895.1 uncultured Bryobacterales bacterium
GTGCGATCTGGAGCGTTGCGACGCTGCTGCTGGGCGGTCTACATGGGGGACATAGTCATCACTCGGGTCACCTGTCACATGGGGCGAGTCCTCAGGGCGGTGTATCGCATGGGCATGGGACAGGGCATAGCGCTAAAGGGCATAGCGCAAACAAGATGGTCGATGGCTGGATAGGAACGCTCCTGAGTCCCAGTGCCGCTGCCCTATTTCTGACCTGGTTCGGTGCAGCGGGATTTCTGCTAATGCGGCACTCGAATTTTGGTTTGGCTGCTGCGCTCGTTGCGGCTCTTGTAACCGGCATTTTAGGTGCGTGGTTGGTGGCCCTGTTCATCCGGTATCTGCAGAGCCATGAACAGCCGCTCGATCCGCTGGATTACCAGACCGTCGGCTTATTGGGACGGGTAAGCAGCCCGATTCGGGGTGACGGAGTCGGCGAGCTGATCTATCTGCGAAACGGCGCACGCACACCATTGCCGGCGCGCAGTGAAGACGGGCTTGCCATTGAGCGAGGGGCCGAGGTAATTGTGACTCGCTTCGTAAAAGGAATTGCGTATGTTCGCACCTGGGATGCGATGACCCAGGAGTCCGCAGGTAGTCTGATGCGGCAATCACCGCAGGAGGAGAAAGACCATGTCGGGTGAAGTTCTGATCATAGCTGCGGTAGCCGTGATCTCATTGTTGGCCATCATTATGGCAGTAGCAACGCTGTTTCGGAAGGCGGGGCCGCACGAAGCGTTAATTGTTTATGGGCTGCGCGGAACCAGGATCGTCAAAGGCAAGGGAACGCTGATTGTTCCTATGATTGAGAGCTATCGCCAGCTCTCTTTGCAGTTGATGTCGTTCGATGTAGCGCCGCAGCAGGACGTCTATACGCGGCAAGGTGTCGCAGTGACGGTGGAGGCGGTTGCCCAGATCAAAGTGAAGAGCGATCCGGTGTCCATCCAGACAGCAGCGGAGCAGTTCCTAACCAAATCAGATCAGGCGCGGGAAGGGCTTATCCGGCTGGTGATGGAAGGCCATTTGCGCGGCATCATCGGGCAGCTTTCAGTGGAGCAGATTGTGAAAGAGCCTGAGATGGTGGGCGATCGCATGCGTGCTACGTGTGCTGAGGATCTAAGCAAGATGGGACTTGAGGTGATTTCGTTTACCATCCGCGAAGTACGTGATCAGAACGAGTACATTACCAACATGGGCCGACCTGACATTGCCCGGATTCGGCGCGACGCAGATGTAGCGGCTGCAGAGGCGGAGCGCGACACAACCATTAAGCGAGCAGAAGCAATGCGGGAAGCTGCGATCGCCAGAGCCCGGGCAGATCAGGAGCGTGTGCTTGCCGAGGCTATCTCGATGGCAGCGCAGGCGGAAGCAGAACGGGACCTGGAGATCAAGCGTGCCCAATACAACGAACTGGTGAAGAGGCAGCAGGCGCAGGCGGACAAAGCTTACGAGATTCAGGCCAACATGATGAAGCAGCAAGTGGTGCTGGAGGAAGTGAAGATTCGCCAGGTTGAGAAAGAGGGCGAAGTCCGGGTGCAGGAAGCGGAGATCCTGCGGCACGAGAAAGAGCTGATTGCGACGGTGCTGAAGAGCGTCGAAGTCGAGAGGCAGCGAATCGAGATGTTAGCCGAGGCGTCACGCCGCAAGATGACCATCGAGGCAGAAGGTTCGGCCGCAGCAACTCGGTTACAGGGTGAAGCGGATGCCGAGATAACTCTGAAAAAGGGAAAAGCCGAAGCCGAGGCGATGAACGTACGAGCGGAAGCTTACCAGGAGTGGAACCAAGCAGCGGTGGTCGATAAGCTGATTACGGGCTTGCCGGAGATGGTACGGGCGATGGCTGCGCCGCTGGCCAACATCGACAAGATCACTATCGTTTCAACCGGGGACGGACACTCGACCGGAATGAGTAAGGTGACCGGTGACATGACCCAAATTGCGGCGCAGATTCCAGTGCTCTTTGAGACTTTGTCGGGCATGAAGATGTCAGACCTGCTCGGCAACATTAAGAGCATCAAGTCAAACGGAAGCTCAGGGCCAACTGATGGGCGCGCGAGTTAGCGGAAGGGGACAGACATGCCATTACTGGACCGAGTTACTACGCTGATCAAGGCAAATCTGAACGATCTGATCAGCAAGGCAGAGGACCCGGAGAAGCTGCTGGCGCAACTGATTCTGGACCTTCAGAACCAGTTTATTCAGGTTAAGACGCAAGCCGCAGCGGCTATTGCCGAGCAGCACTCCTTACGCCAGAAGCACGCAAATAGCCTGGACGAACAGCGCGAATGGTTGCGACGCGCAGAATTAGCGTTGAGCAAGGGCGAGGAACAGTTAGCGAGGCAAGCGCTGGAACGCTCACTGAGCTGTGAGTCAGCTGCCCGGGCCTTCGCTGAGCAGCGGGATCTGCAGTCGCAACAGGTGCAGATCCTCCGTGAGGCGATGGATGCATTGCAGGCCAAGATTGTCGACACGGAAACGAAGGCGGAGCTGCTGTTGGCGAAGCGTCGAAGCGCGCGCATTGCGAGAGAGTTGGGGCATGCGGGGCAGGGCAGGGAAGAGACCGGAACGACACTGAAGCGAATCTCCAGAAAGGTGGGAAGGGAAGAGGCCGAGGCCGTAGGCGCCGCTGCCGTGAATGAGCCGGATCTGGAGGGGCGCCTTGAGCATCTCGAACGAGACGAGCGGGTGGAGCAACTGCTGGCGGAGTTGAAGGCTCGGAATCATTCGGTGACCTTGGAGGAGCCGCTCTTGCTCACTCCAAAGCAGCCCCGTCAGGTTTCGTAAACTGCGATTTGCGGACGAGAGATCAAGTTTGACACGTTCGTTTCTTGCGACTACCTGGCAAGAAGGCCGATGGTTTGTATCTCAATGCTTAGAAGTTGATATAGCAAGTCAGGGCGAAACCGAGGAGGAGGCGATTGCCAACCTGAAGGAGGTACTTGAACTCTACTTCGAAAATCCACTGCCGACTCGAGCAGCTACGATGCAGTTAAAAGAGTAGAGGTTGGGGCGGCTTAAGCCGCAACCCTTCCGCCAAGTTAAGCGTCGGCCTTTGGCTTTAGGATTTGGCCAAGTACGTTTGATATTTGGGGGTCGAAATTTCCGGTTGCGAGGCCGCGTCGCGCTTTCAAGGACCCGAAGTCACCCTGCACTCCCTTCCGGCTCGCACCTCTGTGAATGTTGCAGCGGTTCTCCGCCGGACTTATCATGCGTTCAGGAGATTCATCAACCCGCCTTTGTGGTCTTCTCCAACAGCGCTTTGTCAGGTGCTTCAGCAATCCGTTCAGCCCTCCAATCTCTCCCGCCTTCTTGCCCTTAAGCCGTTTATCCAACGCAGCGCCTAAGCCATTCGTTCTTTCTGCTCCTCACCCTCCTCATCTTTAGATAACGCGTTTTAAGCTCAGTGTCCAACCCACGGGCTCTGTATCGCGAGATAAATTGCTGCAAGTCAGGCTAATTAAAAGACTTGGTCCTGCTTTGCCCTTATGCTGTCCGCGAATTCATCCCATCCATCGAACTCATAGCCGAGCAACAGGTAACCTGCGCTGATCGTCAGACTATGCGCTTCAAGTTCAATAGCTGAGATATGGTTCAGTGATTTAGGGGACATCCAAAAAGCAGTTAAAACCCTCTCTTTTTTCAGAAGGCTCATCATCCAATCAGCCCTCTCCGACCAAATACTCTTTTCTTTCAAGTGGTCATAGATCTCTGCTGTTCCATATACATGTTCCAGCGCGGTTCGTATCCGAAGGAATTCATCTTGGACCTCAGAACCGAACCGATTCGTCGGAACGGTTTTACCTATTGCTTCTATTTTAAGTAGACCTTTTCGGGGCGAAATGCAAACCTCGTACGATTCGAAAGCAGGGTGTGGCTTCGGGGCTGTTTTGAGCGTTAAGGAATGTTCCCCGCGACGCTCTATGGCGTTTCTTCCGACGAGTTGCACTACCTCGTCCATGGTCATCCCGTATTGAAATCCGAAAGGACCTACGTTTAATGGTTGAGCTGCGGAACTTCTAGCAAATAGCAACAGAGTTAAAACAACCGACCGAAGCAAAGCAACAATCGTAATGTCATCAGTGTCAAAGCTTTTGTTGTCCAAAGTTGCTGATTTGTGGGAAGTCACTATACCTGAAATGCTCATGTGACCCTTGGTTGGTTCAATCGCACAGAAATCTCTCCTGTTCTGAGCGGCCGACGCTTTTGAGTTTCTCGGCCCATGATATTCTGACCGTTAGGTACCACGCCGTTGTTGTGCGTATGTACCGCTGTCTATCTCCTTCCTGCAGGGAACCAGACCAACACATTTTTAGAGGGCACCAATGGCGAAAGAGAAATTTGACCGCAGCAAGCCGCACGTCAATATTGGGAC
>CALMAV010000580.1:0-3338 GCA_937859895.1 uncultured Bryobacterales bacterium
GTAACTGCAGACTATCTGGCCCGGATTCCATATCGAGCCGAAGTTAAAGCGGGGCTGACTAAGCTTTTGGACTATGTAAAGTACGGTCTGCCTAACCACAAAGGGTCGTACTACTTTTTCACAAGGAATGACGGACTGCAGAATCAGGCTGTCATTTATGTACAGAATGGCCTAACTGGATCTCCGCGGCCGTTGCTCGATCCTAATAAGCTCTCGAAAGACGGGACTTCTCGCGTTCTGGACATGGCTCCTTCGAAGGATGGCAAGTATGTTGCTTACTCGGTTTCGAGCGGTGGCTCCGATTGGCAAGATGCGTTTGTCCTGGAGACTGCAACCGGAAAGACGCTCTCAGATCACCTGCAATGGCTGAAAGCTACTCAACTATCCTGGGCAGGCAACGGATTCTTTTACAGCCGATATGCTGCCCCCGAAAAAGGCCATGAACTTTCGTCTTCCAACGAATTCCAGACTGTCTACTTTCACCGAGTTGGTGATTCCCAAGTTCAGGACCAATTGGTCTACGAGGATAAGGAGCATCCCCACCGGTTCCATACAGTGACAACCACGCCCGATGAGCAATACGCAATTTTGAGTGTCAGCGAAAGAGGGAAAGGCAAGGACGGAAATGCAATTTACTTCCGCGACTTAGCTGCAGGGTCCAGTTCCTTTGCTCCTATCGTTCAGGAGATCACTAATGATAGCTATGAAGTAGTTACTCATATTGGTCCGAAGCTTGTTGTCTTGACAAACGCCGAGGCACCAAACAGCCGAGTGACAATCTATGACCCAACGGCTTCGAGTAAGTGGAGCGATCTAATCCCGCAAAAGCCCGAGCCATTGGATAGTGTGAGGGCAGTTGGCGGCAAACTTTTTGTTTCTTACACCAGAGATGTAACTTCCAGAACGTATGTTTATGGGATGAATGGTCGTGAGGAGTCCGAGGTTCAATTTCCTGGCCTTGGTACTGCTGCCGGATTCGTCGGTAAAGACAATGATACGGATGCATTCTATTCATTCGCTTCCGGAAACTATGCACCGACAATCTTCCGATACAACATCGCCGGTAAGGACAGCACCGTATTCCAGTCCGCTCAGATTCCGGGCTTCAATCCTGAAGATTATGAGACCAAACAGGTGTTTTATCAGAGCAAGGATGGAACGCGCATCCCTATGTTTCTAGTCTTTCACAAAGGCCTGCAACTCACCGGGAACAATCCAACGCTTCTTTACGCGTATGGCGGATTTAATATAAGCCTTACCCCTTCCTTCTCGGCCCTACGTTTGGCACTGTTAGAGCAAGGGTTTGTCTTCGCCACCGCAAATCTTCGCGGAGGGGGTGAGTATGGTGAGGCTTGGCATAGAGCCGGAATTAAGGAACATAAACAGAATGTGTTCGATGACTTTTATGCGGCAGCTGAGTGGCTAATTCAGAACAAATACACGTCGCCTGAGCACCTTGCTATCCATGGAGTTTCGAATGGCGGCCTACTAATTGGGGCCACCATCAATCAGCATCCCGAACTGTTCCGTGTCGCAATAGCTCAGGCTGGTGTGATGGACATGCTTCGGTTCCAGAAGTTCACCATTGGGTGGAACTGGATAGCCGACTACGGGTCAAGTGACAATGGAAGCGAGTATCGTGTTTTGCGAGCTTACTCGCCCTTGCACAACATACAGACGGGCGTGAAGTATCCGGCCACTCTAATCACCACCGCCGACCATGACGACCGAGTTGTGCCCGGTCATTCATTCAAGTACGCGGCGACCTTACAGCAGAAGGCCAGTCCCGATAACCCAGTTCTTATCCGCATCGACACCAACTCAGGCCATGGTCCCAGCAGCACGACAAAAGTTCTTGAACAGACTGCCGATATCTACTCGTTTCTCTTCTACAATCTGGGCATCACACCTAAGTTCAGCGAACTTTCTACTAAGTAAGCAAGTAAGTATCAGCAGGTATGCCATGCTTCATATCGGTCGCGACTTGACGAATTCAAAGTGCTTTTTCAAGCGCAGGAACGGCGTCTCCAGATACTTGTAAGACAAAGCTGCGCATCCAATTGTCAGAGTGAGGCCTAGGATGAAGGATCCGGCCAGCGATTCAGGCGTGGATACCCGGTGAAAGATCAGCACCTTAACACCGGACAGACAGAACTGGTGAAACACATACAGGCCGTAAGAACGCTTGCCCAGGTAGATAAGCCACTGCGGGACCAAACTTGCCCGTAAGCCGAGTACAGAATGAAAGATAAGAACGCTTCCGGTCGCGGCGGCAGCGTAACTGAGCGAGAGGCTCAAAGCTGGATGAACTCCCAACTCGTTCCAATGATTCAGACATCCGCCTACAACCCAGATGCACAGGGCGGCAATGAGCATAGCAATCCGATTGCTACCCGAAAAACGCGGAGTTAGTCGATCATTAAAAGCGAGAAGAGCTCCTATCCCAAAGAATTGAAATTGTACGCCACTGTTCCACCAGATCTGCGGATAGGATACGCCTTGCCCCACTAAGTGGACGATTAGTAAGTAGGAGAGTGGAATTAGTAGGACGGCTGTTATGCGAAGGGCGCGATCGCCGAAGATCATCAGTCGCGGCCAGACCAGATAGAACTGCTCTTCTACCGAGATGCTCCAAAGAACAAAGACCGGTGCCGTGAACGCTCCTCCCAGGATGTACCAGTTCCCGGAGAGAAGTAAGAAGCTTAGAACGGCGCCCCGGGAGATAGCCCAACTGGGAATTAAGAACTTGCCAATGAGTGCGTTTACGAGCAGCACGACAAAATATAACGGCCAAATGCGGAGGATCCGCCGCATGTAGAATGCGCGGAGATGAATTGTGCCTGTCCTGGCGCGTTCGCGCCGCAGTAGTTCGGTAATCAAATACGAACTGAGAAGAAAAAATAGGCACATCCCAAACGCGCCGACATAAGAGATGGACTGCGTCCAGAACCCCTGGCCCGGTATACCGAAACTGAGGTGGTAGAGGAAGACCAGGAAGAAGGCAAAGAATCGTAAGGCATCGAGTTCGGGCCGGTAGAAAGCGGGAAGGCTCCGCGATTCCGCGCGATCAGAACTGATGATTTTGGGTGTACCGGAAGCATCGCCTCCCAAGCGCGTACCGGTGCCGTTACTTCTCAAAATCCCTCGATAACTCTAAGAGGAGCGCGCAATTCTCAGCCCTGGTCCAGGAACTGAATCACTTTGCGTCGATCGCGTTTAGAGGGCCGGTTTTCATGGAGAGCTCCCAAATTCGGCATAGCTCTGCGCTCCTGCGACACTTTGCGGCGTAGCTCCTTACTTTCCTCTGTCTCCGTATATAGGGTTTGAGCAACTGGAGC
>CALMAV010000580.1:3348-4083 GCA_937859895.1 uncultured Bryobacterales bacterium
GGAGCGGGTCCACGCATATCGCTGAGCTGCAGTACTTCAATCTGAAAGTCGCCTCCAGGAGTTTTCACCTCTAGCTTGTCCCCAATGCGAACCTCGCGCGAGGGCTTAGCGCGCTGCCCATTGAAGTCAACGCGGCCTAAATCACAGGCCTTTGTTGCAAGCGAGCGCGTCTTATAAAACCGCGCCGCCCACAGCCACTTATCAAGTCTTACCCGGTCCACTTCCTTATTGTCTAACCCAGCGACTTCAGTTTATGGGGTAGCTAGCTACTGGCGGTTATTCGTCTGAGGCTCCGATATCAACTAGCTGCGTACGGGCTGGTGGCTGGCGTGATTGCATTCAACGTTCACGCCAAGCTTGTAGCCCTGTTTTCCCAACGGCGGAGAAAGACGTCTATTGCTGGTGGACCCCAACGACCACATATCAGGATAGTGGCTAAGCGCGTCGTAATGCCAGCTCAATCTAAACTTTCATCAACCACCAAGATTAGAAGGTTGATTAGGTGACACTTAGAATTGCCGCTAAGTTCTTAGTCAGAGGACACATGTGGAGGTTAGAAATCGGTCGTTGGCAGAAGCTCTAGTTGACGGTCCTAATGCTATCTTGCAGTGTTTGATCCTAAGTAGAGCGCGCTCTACTCGACTAGGATAATCGAAGCAAGCGGAGCCAAGAATAGGACTTGTCAATCGCGAAGTCGCAGTCTCCGAGGATGGTAGCTTGCGAGCACTACCGGCG
>CALMAV010000581.1:0-8389 GCA_937859895.1 uncultured Bryobacterales bacterium
GGGCAGCACCTTCAATGGTGTCGAGAACCTGCTTTACAATCTTTGGGTGCAGTGTCGCGTTGCCATGAAATGGCACAGTCACTCGCAAGCTTTGCTTGCCGTAAATGCGGTGGCTGCCCTTGGACCGAAGTAGTTCGAAGCCGGCTTCCAATAAGGCCCGCTCCGCCTCCGCAGCAGTCCATCGCGGAACCTTAGGCATTCACCTCGACTGCAGTGGTTAGAACCTCACGGCTGAGCAGAACATCGCGTTCATCAACCGGTAGACTCTCAAGGTAAAGCTCGATCGCCTCTTTGATATTGGCAAGAATCTCTTCGAGCGTGCGGCCCTGAGATTGGCAACCCTTCAACTCGGGGCACCACGCATAAAAGCCGTGCTCGTCCTTCTCAATGACGACACTTGCCTTTCGAGTCATTCCCCAGTGTAGCCAGGCAGGACTGCGCGTTCAAAGCGCATTTAGCAGGACTAAGGAGCCACCAGCACAATGATTGGTGCTGTTCGTTGTATAAGAACCACAGCGAATGCTTTTGGTCAAAGTTGCGGCAGCCCTCGTCTCGCGCTGCCCGTTTCTATTGCAACCGCAGTTGGTTATAGCTCGGAGAGCGCGTTCAGCGCCGCATTCGCTAAAACCGTGAAGCGCAAGCCTGGCGCGTATCGCAGACCGGAAATCCGCTCCTGGGCCAATGCTCTGCTAAAGAACCGTCCTGCTCACATCCGGCTAAGCGCGTCAGCTGCAAGCTTTCGGGTGAATTCTTCCGCCGGCATGGCACGCACGAGTCCTGCTGCTTGCCCAGCCCACAGCTGCATATAATCCAGCGAACCGGTCTTTTCTGACGCGGCCCGCAAAGGCGCTATCAGTGTCGCTGCATAAGGGAAGGCCAAGGCCGCTTCCGAGATAAGCCCAGAGTCCCGGAGATATCGGTTCAAAATCCCTCTGGCGTGACGTCCGCTAAATAAATTTGTCACGGCCGTTCCAGTGTCGGCCGTTGTTTCAAGCGCTTGCCGGTACACAGGAGACACACTTGCCTCCGAGCAAAACAGATACGCTGTGCCCATCTGCACGCCGGAAGCGCCTAGCGCAAAGGCAGCAACAATGCCCCTTGCATCGGCAATGCCTCCGGCAGCAATGACAGGAATCGAAAGGGCGTCCGCAACCTGAGGCAGCAACGCAAACAGACCAACTTGCGTTGCGACGTTCGTTTCCAGAAACATGGCCCGGTGGCCGCCCGCCTCGAAGCCTTGAACGATAGCTGCATCGCATCCGCGATCCTCAACCCACTTCGCCTCCCTTACACTCGTCACCGAAGACAACACTCTGATACCGCGCTTCTTGAGCCGGTCCATCAAGTCAGGAGTAGGCAGTCCAAAGTGAAAGCTGATGATCTCGGGTTTGACCTCCTCCACAACCTCGCACATCTCTTCATTGAACGGAAGTCGGAGGCGGCTTTCCCTCACAGCTTCAATGTCGAGACCGAAGCCTTCATAGTGCGATTGGAGAAAACTCTTCCATCGCTTCTCGGCGGCGGTATCGGGAGCTTCCATCGTGTGACAAAAGAAATTGAGATTGAATGGGCGGCTCATCCCTTGCCGAATCGCACTGGCGGCCTCGCGCACCTCGTCTGGACTGAGCAGCGCGCACGCAAGAGATCCGAGGGCGCCCGTGGAAGACACACTCCGCGCCAGCGCCACCGAATCCGATCCGGCCATAGGCGCTTGAATAATTGGAATCTCAAGGTTCAGCAACTCAAGCAGACGTCGGTCCGGCCAGTCTCGCACGATTACATTGTCAGCGATCAGCTCGCTTGAAGCGGGTGATGGTCACGCTCAACGACGAACGGAGTCAACAGATAGGCAGTGTAGCGAGCGGCTGAGATGATGAGGGCAAGGAAGATCATGAAAACGTTCTTGTGCGCACTGCTTCTAGCGACGGTAACCCTACATGCCGCGCCGATGCCACGAATTGTGCGGGATGGCAATCACTTTTCTTTGCTGGTGGACGACAAGCCTTATCTGGTGCTCGGTGCCCAGGTAAACAACTCCAGCGGATGGCCGTCGAATATTGAAGCCCTGCTGCCTGGGGCAGAGGCCTTGCATTTAAACACGATTGAGGTGCCGGTCTATTGGGAAAACGTGGAGCCGGAAGAAGGCAAGTTTCGATTCGACACCTTCGATAACATCATCCGGCTGGCACGCGGGCGGAATCTTCATCTCATCATGCTGTGGTTTGGGACATGGAAGAACGGCACCATGGACTATGTCCCGCAATGGGTGAAATCGGATATGGAGCGCTTCCCCCGCATGATCGACGCCGGGGGCAGGCCCGTTCGTGTCTTGACGCCGCATAGCGACGCGAATCTGAATGCTGACCGGAAAGCTTTTGCACAAGTGATGCGGCATTTGAAGGAAGTGGACGGCGAGCAGCACTCGGTAATCATGGTCCAGGTAGAAAATGAACCGGGCTCGTTGTTCACAGATCGAGACCATTCGCCACAGGCCAACAAGGAATTCAACGGTGCGGTGCCGGCGACTTTGGTAGAAGCGCTCGGCAAGCCAGCCGGGACGTGGACACAAGTTTTCGGCGCGGAAGCGGACGAATACTTTGCCGCTTATGCAGTCTCTCGCTACGTGAATGCAGTGGCCGAAGGGGGCAAGAAAGCTTACCCCCTACCCGCATATGTAAATGTCTGGCTGCGAGAGCAAAAGAATTTCATGCGACCAGGTGAGGCCTATCCGAGCGGTGGCGGCACGCTTAACGTTTTGGATCTATGGAAAGCAATGACACCAGCGTTGGATGCAGTGGCGCCGGACAACTATGTTCTTGGTTATCAGAACTATGGGCGAGTGCTGGCCGGTTACCGGCGCAAAGACAATCCACTGTTGGTCCCAGAGATCGGTGGTCCCCGGTTTGCGTCGAATATCTTCTATGCACTGGGTGATTTACGGCGCCCTAGGCTATGCTCCGTTCGGCTCGACAGCATTGTCGAGGTAGGCAAAGTACTGGACATGGCCAAAGGGTTTGCGGATTGCCGCCTGCTAGGGCCGGCGATACCGCTGATCAGCAGCTTGCAGGGCACGGGAAAGCTGCATTCGGCGGTCGAAGAGCAGTATCTGACCGATAGGCTGATTGAGTCGTCGAAATTCGATGTGTTGGTGCAGTTTGGCACGTTGCATCCAGAGTATGGGGGGGTCTTTGGGACGCAAACGCCGGGGATGACAGGGCGCGCGCTTGTGGCCGAGCTAGCACCTGACGAGTTCGTAGTAATCGGCTTCGATGCTCATATTCAGTTTCGGCCCACACGAGGCGCCAAAGAGCAAAGTGCTCAATTCTTACGTGCGGAAGAGGGCACGTTTGTGGATGGACAATGGAGAACAGACCGGGTGCTCAACGGAGACCAAACCATTTTCACCGCAAACCTTCCGGCGCACGGGGCAATCTTGCGTCTCAAGGTTATGGCGTACTAGCGTTATCTCAAAACGCGTTCCGGAGAACTGGCCCGCCAATGATCCAGCCAGCGTGACATTACGGTCCAATTCAGCGACATTTGCGCCGTGTCCCGCTCTAACGAGATCCCCACGCGACGGACACCTGTGGACTGCATCCGGGCGCTTTCACTTGAATCTTAACCGAGCCATGTTTCAAACCAGCCTTTGCTGGCATCACGGCCCAAGATAACTTCCCTGTTCCATCAATCTTCTGCCAGGCATTGTGTACCTCGCCCTCCGCATCTTGAGTCAGCGCTACCTCGGTATTCGTTGGAAAGCCGCTTGCTTCAATGGATATAAGTTCCGCGTGTGGCGTCAGCAGCACGGCATCTACTCTACAGCCTTGATCCACGCCGAAATTCGGTATTGGAACAAGCTTAATCGCTGCCCGCAGGTTCTTGTCATCTTGTGCCGCCAAGGCGAAGCGCAGTGGCTCTCCGAGAACAGGAGCAGTTTGCAGGTCAATCGGATCATCCGGTTTGCTCGCATCACCACACGTGCCGGCCCTGCCGGCACAAACCGCTATGCCGGAGGAGTTAATCGTAACGCCTTGAAGTGCCACGATCGGCTGACGCTGCGTTACCGGCCATTGAATGAGGGAGTAAATATGGTCCTTTGGCAATCCCTCTGCATGCAGCCGGTAGGAGATTCGGCCATTGGCACGTCCTGTTTCCAGCACCGTCAAAACGGCGCCGCTCGCATTCAACTTTTCGCCCCAGCCATTGTTCGTCTTCACAATCGCTTCTGCAATCTGCTGCGCCTGCGAATAGCCAGAATTAGTCGGGTTTTGAGCGGTTGTCTGGCCCAATGCAAAACCGGAAAACGCTATGACAACGAAACTAACCTTCCAGAGGCTTCCATGTACTGTAGTCATCCGTCTGAAGGTTAACCAGCACAAATTGCATTGGCAATAACCCTGGCTGAGAGGAGGAATATCTGGTACTAGCGCATCGCACTTGTAGACGTCTTACCGCAATGCTCTGTCGGTAAAGGCAGGCGACCGACGGCTGAACTGACTCGACGCTTTGGCTGGACAAACGATTTGACCATTGACGGCGCGTAACCGGATCCGCTGCTTGCTCAGGCATTGTTCGCTTGTTTGCGGGTGCACAACGGGGACCCGACCTTTTTCACCGCAAACTTTCCAGCGCATGGAGTGATGTTGCGTGCTATGCGGTTGTTATAGACAGGTAGGAGAGGATCACCAAGTGGCACGTATTTGGCTGTCTCTCCGGCTTGCCAACGTATGTACAGTACGTACGCTCCTCCGAAGCGCGTGTCAGCATGCGTCTGTTTATTTTCAAGGACTATACGGAAGTCGGCAATCCGGACACGTGACGCTCGGTTCCAGATAGCTCGTGTGTACGCAGGATTCTTTGACTATCGGTATGCAATCTCCCATCAAACGTAAACTCGCTTAACTCGTGCGCTGATTCCGGTTAACACGCTATAAGAAATTGTTCCCGCAATCTTGGCAATCTGTTGAGCGTCAATCCGTGCCTCGCCTTCGTCGCCCAGCAGTGTTACCGCATCGCCTACGGCCAGGGCAGGCAAATCGGTAGCGTCGACCGTAGTCAGATCCATAGATACGGCGCCGAGCATCGGCACTATCTGCCCTGAGGCAATCACGCTGCCCCGATTCGATAACCGGTGAGGAATACCGTCCGCGTACCCTGCGGCTAGAATGGCGACTCGCATCGGCCTAGGCGCGCGGAACATTCCGCCGTACCCCACCAGCGCTCCAGCAGGCAGATTTTTTACCGCCAGCACGGACGCTCGCCAGGTTAGCGCCGGCTTTACTTTGATCAGCTGTTCCGGTGCCACCCCCGACACCTGAGAGACGTATCCATAAATAGCGTGCCCCGGACGCACCAAACCTCCCCAAGCTCCTTTGCGTGCATACGCAACCGGGATGGTACTAGAAAGATGCAGATAGCGCGGATGGACGCCCAGGTTCGCCATGCCAGACGCAATCTCTTCGAACAGCTTTGCTTGCTCGTCTGTTTGAGTAGATACGTAGTTTCCCGCCGAAGCAAAATGGGTCATCAACCCTTCGATGTCGATGTTCTTTGCTTCAAGGATGGCGGCTCCGATCTCCGGCGCTTGGGCGCGAACACCCAGCCTGCCCATGCCAGTGTCAATTTTCAGATGGTATGGAACTCGCTGCTCTCTGCGCCTGGCCAGATTATTCAAAGCTTGCAAGTCTTCCAACGAATGAATCACCGGCGTTAGCTGATGCTCCAGCATCGCCTCGCGCGTAAACGGCAGAAAGTCGGCCATCACCAGAATGCGCGTGCGAATGCCAGCCCCCCGCAACGCAACGCCTTCCTCTGTATTACTGACCGCCAGCCAGCGCGCACCCTTGGCCTCCAGCGTCCGCGATACTTCCACTGCCCCATGCCGATAAGCATCCGCCTTCACCACCGGCATCACTTCCACACCGGGCCCAACCGCCTGCTTCACTGCCTGGAAGTTTGCCGCAATCTGCCCGAGCGAGATCTCCACCCAACTCCGGTAAGGCCTCCGCGCCGCCGCCATCACCGCCCCTTCACCAGCCCCTGCAATAACCCTTCATAGCTATCGGTCACCACATCCCAACTGTAAAGGCTTTGTATCCGGCGTGTCGCCTTTTGTCCCCACTCGGCTCGTTCACCCTCGGACAAATTCAACGCCCACTGGAGCTTGGCCGTCAAATCGTCAGTGAACGGAACCGCTGCTTCCCCTGCTACCTCCGCCGTCTCCGGAGTCTTCAAATAAAGAACCATCGCGCCCCGGCCCATCGCTTCAATCAGCGCCGGATGCGTGCCGCCCACCTCCGTCGCCTGTACGTAAACGGAGCAGTTTGATTGCAACTGCCGATATCCCTCGCCGTAGATTGCCCCCGGAATCAACACGCGTGAATCGCAAGTATCCCTCACCTGCCGGATGTACTCCGCCGCATACGGAGCATCGCCCACCAGCACCAGCTTCTGATCAGTCGCAACCTTTTCAAATGCCTGACGAACCAGCAGCGCGTTGTTCTCCGGCTCCATCCTGCTGACATAAAGGACGTACTTCCCCACTTGGACACCTAGTTGCTGAAGTGTTTCGGTGCCAGCTACCTTGCCAATGTCGGCCCCATACGGAATGAATGTCGAGTTCTTTCCGTACCGCTCCAGATAGTATTCCCGAATCTTGGCAGCATCGGTGATTACAGCTGAACAACACCAGGTAGCCAGCCACTCAGACAGCAGATACCAGCTTTTCGCTAGAGCATTCCACTTCTTGCGATGCCGCTCCAATCCGTCTACGTTGAGCGCAGTGGGTCCGGTCAACAAACGCGGTAAAAGCGTGAAGATTGCATTAGCCGCATTGCAGTACAGCAAGACATCGAAGTGCCGGAACAAAGTGTCGGCTGTAGAAAGCCCGGTATGTACAACTGTGTCAAAGTATTTGTGCCTTAGAGTTGGCAGGTAGCGCAGATGAACGCCCCGGTAGAGCGAGCACTCCGGCTTCTGGCGGCAGTAGACCGTCACCTCATGCCCTCGCTCCACCAGCCGCGTCGATAGCTCTTCGGCAAAGGTTTCAAAGCCGCCGTAATTGGCAGGGATCCCGCGAGTGCCTAGCAGACCAATGCGCATGGACGAGACGGAGCCTATTGCGCGGCGACGCGGCGTTGCGCCTGATCTGCCCGTCGCGAGTCAACCGGAGCTTTGGTAAACCAATGCTCCATATACTCTTCGGTCCCTCGCCTGCGAGACATCACAAACTGTCGATTGTGCCACGCCGTGCGCCAGTGCCGCAGAATGAACGTGAACGCCCGGAGCGACGTTCTTTCTCTCAACAAGCAGCCGGCTACCACCAGCGCATCGCGCAATAGAACGGGCCAGAACAAGCGCCGATATAGCCGTCCCGTGATGTTGTTAATCCGCATCAGGAACCGATTCTTCACCGAGTGCATGTTGATCAGCGCCGGCAGTGAACCACGATTCGACGGCAGAACGCTGCGCACGTGAAAGCCGATTGCGTCGGGCGTATAGATGCATTTCCAACCAAGCAGCTGCGCCCGCCATGCTACATCCGCGTCTTCCCGATAAGCGAAGAAGGCCGCATCGAAGAATCCTCCCGGCAGCGAGACATCCTTGATCATTGCCTTGCGATACAGTGCCGCCGCACCAGTGGCTCCGAACACATACTCCGATCTGTCGAACTCGCCCGTATCGGGCTGACCGCTACCCCGATCGAAGTGGCGCAAATTAGATGTGAAGTAAATCCCGGTGGAATCGATCAGCGGCTTTGTCGGCAGGGCAAAGTCAGGCGCCATCGAAAGCAGCTTGCCACAAACGGTGCCAACTGCCGGATCACGTTCACCGGCTGCTACTAGCTCTGAGATGAATCGGGACGCAAGCCGCACATCCGGATTCAGCGTCAAAACCCACGCGCCTTCAGCTAATGCAATCGCCTGGTTCTGGCCGCCTGCGAATCCGTTATTTACCTTGTTGTAGACAACCCTGAGCTTTGCTTCGAACTCGTGCAGAATGGCAGTCGTCCCGTCGGTTGACACGTTATCGATGACGACAATCTCGACTGCCGGATATTCCTGCTCGCTCAGGTAGCGCAGACACTGCCGGAGATAACGCGCGCTGTTGAATGTAACGATAGCGACCGTGACCAGAGGCGCGCTCACCCTGGACGCACCAGGCTGAAGTACAGCTTCCAGTAAATCTCAACTCCGGTCTGCCGCTGCAGTTGTAAGATTTCGCGCTCACTGTTTCTGAACGCAGCCTCTACCGCCGCCGTGTCCCAACTGCAAGCCTCGTTGCGAAACTCTCGCCAGCCTCGCAGGCCAGCCCACTTACCTCGCACTGCTGCCAGAAGGTTTTTTTGCTTTGCCGCTGCGCCCAATGACAGAAGCTGGCCCCACAGGAC
>CALMAV010000581.1:8399-9335 GCA_937859895.1 uncultured Bryobacterales bacterium
AGGCAAACCGCCAAAGCGTTCGTCCGCTGAAGTACTTCGCCAGAACGAAAACCTGATTGCGGGCTGTCAGGAAGTAGACTCGATGGCTGCCTTTGCCCAGCGTCGTTTTGCTCATGTGCGTGGCCACGGCTAAAGGCTCGTAGACGCCAGTGATTCCAGCCAGCGCGCACCGTACTCCTAGATCCACATCCTCATAGTAAGACTCGAAGCGCGTTTCCAGCACGCCGATCTGGTCGAAGATCCTCCGGTGAAACAGCCCTGCCGTCATTGGGGCAAAATGCACCATTCGCTGTGTTGACCAGACCGCACTGTCTTGCTTGCCGTAACCGCATCGCCAGGCGTAAGCGCCACGCGAGATCAGATCCCAGCTGCCGTCGATCTGGCCCGATCCGTCCGGCCGAAGCAGCTTTCCGATAACAAACGCAGCACCAGTCTCTTCCGCCGATTGCAGTGCTTGGGCCAGCCAGTCCGGCTGCAGCACCACATCATTATTAACAATGAAGATCCACTCGCCGGTCGCATGGGCAATTCCGGCATTGACCGCGGCAGCAAAGCCACGGTTCACGGAAAACCCGATCCGCCGTGCTGAGAACTCCGCAGCTACCGCCTCCGAACCATCAGTGCTGCCGTTGTCTACGACTAGAACTTCGTCCGGCACCCTGGTCTGCTCCCCCAAATTCCGGAGAATGGTTCGAAGCAGGTCGGCCCGGTTCCAGGTCGGAATGACAACCGAGACCCGCTCAGACAACCGCGTTACGCCGAATTACTTCTTGGTACCAATGCGCGCTCAGCTTCGGGTACCGTTTCTGCGTTTTGTAATCGACATAGTAGAGTCCAAACCGCAAGCCATACCCGTCCGCCCACTCGAAGTTATCCATCAGGCTCCACAGGAAGTAGCCGCGTACCGGAAATCCTTCGGTCGTTGCGCGATGCAGC
>CALMAV010000582.1:0-4234 GCA_937859895.1 uncultured Bryobacterales bacterium
AGAATTGTATCGACCGCGTCCTCGCCATCTAATTGGACGATCTCTGCACCGCGTTCTCGTGCCTTTTCAACGCCTGCATCCACACGCGCGCGCTGCTCCGAAGACCAGTCAGGCCGATTCAGGTGTGCGGCAATCAGCTCTCCATGGAAGCGATCACGGTTGCGAACTCCGGTTTCTATCATCCGTTCAGCATCGGCGCGCGGAGATAAGCAAACCATAATGCGCTCCTGCGTACCCCACGATTGTTGGATGCCGTGACGCTCCAAGTATCGCTCAAGCTGCTTGTCGACAACATCAGCTGCCAACAATAAAGCCAGCTCGCGAAGTTCGGAAAGCTGTAGCTGCGAAAGCTTATGTGGCGCGGTGGAGTTGCCGTCTTCTGAGATGCTCATGCAGCTTTCAGGCGGCACGTCCACCACGACAATCTCGTCAGCTCTCTGAAGGAAGCTGAGCGGAATAGTCTGCGTAACGTGCTTACCCGTGATTGCTTCCACCCTGGTGCGCATCTCTTCGATGTGTTGGAGATTGACCGAACTGATAACCGAAATGCCGGCTTCTAGAAGAACCGCAACATCCTGCCAGCGGTAACGGCGCGCAGCATCTGCCGGATTGTCATAAGCCAAGCCATCAACCAGACAGACCTTGGGCCGGCGATTGAGGATGGCGTCAACGTTCATGACAGTGCAGCCTTCCACGCACAGCAGCGGAATCACTTCTAGCGTGTTCGCAGTTTGCTGGAGGTTAGGAGACAAGCGCGGTTGCATGGCGGCGATGACTACATCCTGACCGCGTTCGAAGCGTCGCCGGCCTTCATCGAGCATGCGGAAGCTTTTGCCAACGCCTGATGCGTATCCGAGGAAGACCTTCAATCGGCCACGAGATTGGTGTTCCTCTTCGGTTTCTAACTGTTGAAGAAGCTGCTCGGGTGTTGGTTTGGTATCGATCACGGATCCCATCTCTCTATTATCTGGCCAAGCCTGCTGCACATGCTACCAGGATCCGGTCTTGCCGCCGAACCACCAGTTGAGCCCGACCGTAGCGGTGTTTTGCGAACCGACGAGAAGAGCCGGGTTATTAGTTAGGAAGAAGTTTCGATTGGTGAAGTCGCGGCGATACTCGATCCGGGTCTGGAAGCCCTCAACAGGCTGAAACAGGGCCGTTGCAGTCACTTCCTTCAAATCCTGAGTGAATCCGGTGAAGAGCCCGCGATCTTTGAGGTACTCGAAACGGCCATTGAGAGCAATAGTTTTGGTTAGTTGCCGATGGAGGTAACCGGCACCGCCGTAGTAGCGAAATGGCGCTGAATTACTTGCCTGGCGGTTAATTACATAATCACCTTCGAGGGCCCCGCTCCACTTCGAGCTGAAGGCATAGGAGGCATAGGAATCGATGATGTGAGTACGCCCGTTGTGCGGATCGGGCACTGCATCTATTGAGAGGCCTGGCTGCGTGGGCAAGGTCGGAATAGCGGAGTTGCTAGCCGGAGATACATCGCGCTGCTCTTGCCCTTCGTAGTAGTTGACGTTCCAGGATACTTTTGACGTGGGCTTATAGGTGACAAGCACTGCCTGACTCTTAAAGCCATTGAAGTCTTCGGTTTGGTTCGCGCCATTAACAAGCCAGTACTGAAGTGACAACTTCGGGTTCACGTTATAGGTGCTGCGGAGTCCCATGTGATAGAAAGGCAGGGCGTTGAAGAAGAAAGAGCGCGAGTAGTTTAACTGGTCTTTCGTGTAGTTGCCCTCGATGCCTAAAGAACTGGCGAACTTGCCAAAATCGAGCTGCAGGCCGCTGCCCACCGGAAGAATATAGGAGCCGTATGCCTGAAAGATGTTGCGATAGACCTGAGGCCGCGGCTCATTCTGACCACCGCCTTGTAGTGTCTCAGTATTCTGCCCGAACATAAGGTCAAAGCGATACCCGAGTCTGCGATCAGCCGTCAGATCCGGCGCACGCTCAACAATAAAACCGATCTGATTAAGCGAAAGATTATCGGAAAGGACGTCGTTGGAACGGAGGAAATTAGCACGCCCAATCGGGTGATTGAAGTTGTAGCCGTAGTAGCCGTCTACGTTGAAATTGAGTGTGGTGCCATCAGAAAAAGCCAGGGGAGAGGTGCTTGACTGAGGAGCGTTCGATTCAGGGAGAACCGCGTTGGAAGTAGGCGGGGCTCCTTGTGCAGTTTCCTTGCTGGCAGCTGGAGGAGCAGGAGCAGCAGCTGCTGACGGAGCTGGCGATGCAGCTTCGTTCGTGCCCCGAGATTCCAGTGCGGCGATGCGAGATTCGAGTTTGTCGATACGGTTCAATAACTCGCGCTCGCGGTCAGTTAGGGGAGCAGTCACCTGCGCGTTTAGGTCAAAGGGGAGCGCGCAAACTGCCAGAAACAGAACTTTCAATAGAGCCGAAGAAAATCTCAAAGGTGTTTCCAAGTGGGGTATTGCGAAAGCACTGCTCTCTGCCTCGACGGCTTACAAATTTGGCCTAGTCGGAGCAGAGCAGGGCCTCCGAAAGTGTGTATACAAGCATACCTACTGCCACTGCATTTGGCTGGGGCAATGGCAGTTGAATCTACTTATTAAACGCTGACGTGGGCCAGACTTATTAGTTCGTGCCATCCAGCTTTAGGTTGAGAAGCAGGACATTGACGCGCGGCTCGCCGAGAAAGCCAAGATCGCGTTTTTCCGTAGCAGCTGCCACCAAACTCCGAATCGATGCCTCGTCACGTTTACGGGCTTGGGCAACACGCGGGACCTGAATCTCGGCATTGGCCACGCTGATATCCGGGTCGAGCCCGCTGCTGGAAGTCGTAAGTGCGTCCGCCGGAATCGGACCTTGGTAGTTCCCGTTCTCTTTTCTAAATTGCTCAGCCGAAGCGGCCACGCGATCAATCAGCTTCTTGTTAGTCGGTCCTAGATTCGAACCTCCAGAGGCGGTGGGATCGTAGCCGTTAGCACCCGCAGCAGATGGACGTGGATGGAAGTACTCCGGGCGGCTAAAATTTTGCCCAAGCAGCTGAGAACCGACCACTGCGTTGTTCTTGGTAATTAGGCTGCCGTTTGCTTGCTGTCGAAAAAGAAGCTGGCATGCGCCGGTGATCAGAGCCGGGTACAATACGCCCGTCAGCAGTGTCAGCAGGACAGTAATTCGAAACGCGGGCATTAGTTGTTGGAGCATAAGATTCCTTTCGAAGCGATTGCTAGGCCAAATGCAGGAGTGACAGAATCTGGTCAATGAGCCAGATACCTGGGAAGGGCACGATCATGCCGCCAACGCCGTAAATAAGAAGATTGCGGCGCAACAGGGCGGCTGCTCCGACCGGGCGGTACTTGACGCCACGCAAGGCAAGCGGCACCAGCACGATGATGATGAGAGCGTTGAAGATGACTGCAGAGAGTACGGCGCTTTCGGCAGTGTGCAGATGCATGATGTTGAACTGCCGAAGGGCCGGGTAAGTCACCATGAACATGGCGGGAATGATGGCGAAGTACTTAGCTACATCGTTGGCAATGGAAAACGTGGTGAGCGAACCACGGGTGATCAGCAGCTGCTTTCCGATGGCAACAACTTCAATTAACTTGGTTGGATTGCTGTCCAGGTCAACCATGTTGCCGGCTTCTTTTGCAGCCATAGTGCCGGTGTTCATAGCAAGGCCGACATCGGCCTGAGCGAGCGCGGGCGCATCGTTAGTGCCATCTCCGGCCATGGCAACCAGCCGACCTTCGGCCTGTTCTCGTTTAATGTAGGCAAGCTTATCGGCCGGTGTGGCCTGCGCCAGAAAGTCATCCACGCCAGCTTCTCCGGCGATGGCTGCGGCAGTCAAAGGGTTGTCGCCCGTGATCATGACTGAACGAATACCCATGGCGCGCAGCTGACCGATGCGCTCCTTCATTCCGCCTTTAACAATGTCTTTGAGATAGATGATGCCTAGCGCTCGCGGACCATCGGCAACAGCTAGCGGCGTGCCACCAGCACGGGCGATCTTGTCGGACTGTTCCTCATAACCGGCAGGGAGAGCGCCGCCGAGATCCTTAACGAAGTTAGCGATTGAACCGCTGGCGCCTTTGCGCAACATGCGCCCATCGATGTCTACGCCGCTCATGCGAGTGTAGGCAGAGAACGGGATGAAGTTGGCTTCGCGCTCAGAGATTTCCCGGCCGCGCATTCCGTATTTCTCTTTAGCCAGAATGACTACCGAACGGCCTTCCGGCGTCTCGTCGGCTAGGCTCGAGAGCTG
>CALMAV010000582.1:4244-4670 GCA_937859895.1 uncultured Bryobacterales bacterium
GTGCGGCATCGGCCAGGTCGCGATCGTCAACGCCCGGAAAAGCGATAAACTCAACTGCCTCGCGATTGCCCAACGTGATGGTGCCGGTCTTGTCGAGCAGCAGTGTATTGACGTCGCCGGAAGCTTCCACGGCCTTACCGCTCATAGCTAGCACGTTGTGCTGCATGACACGGTCCATGCCAGCAATGCCAATGGCGGAAAGCAGCCCGCCGATGGTAGTTGGAATGAGGCAGACCAGCAGCGAAACTAGAACGGCGACTGTAGGAACTGTGCCGGTGCCGGAAGAAGAGACGGCATAGGTGGCAAATGGAGGAAGTGTCGCGACAGCAAGCAGGAAGATTAGCGTCAGACCCGCGATGAGGATGTTGAGGGCGATTTCGTTCGGAGTTTTCTGCCGTTCGGCTCCTTCCACCAGCGCAATCATGC
>CALMAV010000582.1:4680-5494 GCA_937859895.1 uncultured Bryobacterales bacterium
GGTTGGAAGTGATGCGAATCTTCACCTGGTCGGACAGAACTTTCGTGCCGCCAGTAACAGCACTGCGATCGCCGCCCGACTCGCGAATGACCGGGGCGCTTTCGCCGGTAATGACCGACTCGTCCACGGTAGCGATGCCGTCTATGACTTCGCCATCGCCGGGAATCAGGTCACCAGCTTCAGCAATGACTGTATCGCCCGACCGGAGTTTGGAGGCTGGAACAGATTCAATCTTTCCGTTACTGCCAATTCTTTTCGCAATAGAGTCAGTCTTGGTCTTACGTAGCGTATCGGCCTGTGCCTTACCCCGTGCTTCGGCCATGGCTTCGGCGAAGTTGGCAAACAGCACGGTGAACCAAAGCCATATGGCAATCTGAATTTCAAAGCTGCGGTGCCCGCTCCCGGTGAAAAGATCACGCAAAAGAAACAGAGTGACTAGAGCGGCGGCAATCTCAACAACAAAGATGACTGGGTTCTTAGCCAGTGTGAGCGGGTTAAGCTTCACCAGGCAATCGCGCAGAGCACGCCGCAGAATTTCGCTATCGAATAGAGGGCGCGACCGGCTCAGCTTAGAGGGGAAGACCGAAGAGGAAGGACTCGCTTCGGCTACGGATGTTGCGGGCTTTTGAGGTTCAGTTGCGGTAGCCATCTTGTTTAGCTCCAGAGAGGGAAGAGAAGAATGGAAAACAGCCTTCCATCTTGTAGGAGGAAGTGTTCGACGATAGGACCAAGTGCCAGGGCCGGGAAGAAGGTAAGCGCTCCAACCAGCACCACCGTACCGACAAGCAGGCCTACAAACAGCGGCCCGTGAGTG
>CALMAV010000583.1:0-477 GCA_937859895.1 uncultured Bryobacterales bacterium
CAACGGTCGATCCGAAGAAGGCCCCGCTGATTGACGAAATATTCCAACTGACGAAGCCGGAGGCAATGATGCAGCAGATGCTGGCGCAGTACAAAATGGCGTTCAGCCAAGCCGCGTCTCAGGGCTTTGAACAGGAAGTGAGGAAGTTCGATGACCCGACCAAGTACCGGCCGGACTTTTTGAAATTTCAGGACAAAGTATTTGGCCTTCTGTCCTCGCGCTTGCAGTGGCAGAAGATGAAGCCGCAGTTTGCTCAGGCCTATTCAGATACCTTCTCAACGGACGAGCTGTCGGGCATTGCCGCCTTTTACAAGTCTCCGGCCGGACAAGCATCAATCAACAAAATGCCCTCTCTGATTCAGAAATGCAGCCAGATTGGGCAGCAGCAGATGGCAGGCGCGGGGCCGGAAATCCAGAAGATGATGACTGACTTCATGGACGATCTGAAGAAGCGAAGCCAAGCCAGCAAGCCCGCTT
>CALMAV010000583.1:487-4697 GCA_937859895.1 uncultured Bryobacterales bacterium
TCACCGCCGACTAAGTGAAGCTGCTACAGCTTTTGAAAGCGCTGTGTAGCTATGATGTTGAGGTTTGTGTCTGCACTTTGGTTGGCGCGCGCAGTGATGACGATTGCAAATACGATTTCAATTAGTCCAACAGCCAGGATGGGACCACCTGGGATTCTGACGTAGTTCAGAATGTCCAGAACGCCCACTGCCGTTATCAGGCCTGCGAGAGCCCAAAACAGAATGTCGCCATAGACGGTCCGGAATGCTGCGTAGTGCGTTCCGACTGCAATGGCAGCTATTGGAAAGACATAACTGGGCCTGATAAAAAGGAAGAGCCATGCTGCAAAAAGTCCGCCGATCATTGCGACGGTACTTTCCAACGCAACTCGGCCGAGAGGATTAGCTTGAGCTGGCGGACTACACTTAAATAGGACTCGCGAGATTAACTGCGCAAGCGGATAGATCAGCATGCCGCCGAAAAAGAGAACCGCGAAGGCAGTGCCGACTCCTCGCTGCTTCATCGTCAGAGCGGCTGTCAACCACACAGCACCTGAAATGAATGCGCCTGGTCCACCACCGACAAATGCCCGACGAAGATCGTATTGCGCCTCGGTAATTGTCAACGTGTTCTCTCCTTCCTGAACTGATCCAGCTGGAACAGAGTAGCAGCGTCCGTAACGAATAGGACGAGACACAGCACAATTGACAAGCGATCTTTTGTGAAGTGTGGCCGAATTATCACCCAACACGTCAACTTCTCGAAACCGATCCAGCCTCTTGCGGGTGGGTCAAACGCAAGAAGCGGGACCAGCTTTTGCCAACTATGCACTCCTCTTGCAAGGAAATTCCTGGCACGTTGGAGTTAACTTCACGGCCTTTCAGGGCGAGGATGGCAGGATAGATTCTGGCGGAAGCGAAAGCTTTCAGATCTGCGCTGTTCCTCCATCCACGCAGAATTCGACTCCATTCACAAAGCTTGAATCATCCGAAGCCAGGAAAAGAGCAGCTGTGGCAATCTCCTCGGGTCGTCCCATCGTCCCTCGTGGAACCTGAGATGCAAAGTACTTCTTGGCCTCGGGCCCGAACGGATCAAGGCCGGGCGTGTCGATAGCGCCTGGACTCAGCACATTGACGCGAATGTTACGGTCCTTCAGATCTGTCACCCAGGATCGAGCAAACGCGCGTAGTGCCGCCTTGCTTCCTGCGTACACGCTAAAGGCAGGGATTCCCTTCAGGTGAGCAACCGAGCCATTTAAGATAATCGAACCGCCATCTGAGAACAAAGGCAAGGCTTTTTGCACCGTGAACAGAGTGCCGCGCGTGTTTAAGCCGAAAGTCTTATCAAACTGCTCTTCTGTGATCTCGCCGATCTTCCCAAACTCACCTTGCCCGGCGCTCGCAAACAGGATATCGATCTTGCCCTTCTCGCGCTTCACCGTTTTATATAAGCGGTCCAGATCGTCCAGGTTGGCCCCATCACCCTGCACCGCCGTAACATTTCTTCCAATCAAAGCGACCGCTTCATCAAGCTTGGCCTGACGTCGCCCTGTGATAAAGACGTATGCACCCTCTTCGACGAATAACCTGGCAGAGGCAATCGCCATGCCCGATGTTGCTCCTGTTACGACTGCGACCTTCCCTGCTAACTTCCCCATTGATTCCCCCCTTTTGGTTGGCGGTCTCAGGTCCCCTCATGTCGTGAGTGCGAACGAGTCACCAATCACTGGATGGGTGGAACCATGAAGATGATTCGTTATTTCTGAAATACTGAAATATAGAAGGATTGGTAAGAACCCGCTATTCTGAGAGCCAAGACCGAATGAGGCCACTTGTCCATCCTGCGATCGAGGACATCTCCGTCGAGGCGGTGCTCCACGCTTTGGCCGATCCGGTACGTGTGGCCATATGTGCCCAACTATCCGGGCCAGGATGCACGGCTAATTGCTCGGCGTTTCAGGGGATTCTCAACGAGCCCGTTCCGAATTCCACACTGTCACAGCACTTGCGCATATTACGCGAAGCAGGACTGATCCGCAGCGAGCGCCGCGGAGTGGAGATACTCAACTCTTCCCGGTGCGCCGAAATCGATGCTCGATTTCCCGGCTTGCTCACATCTATCGTGAACGCTTATAACATTCAGATTGCAAAGAGGCAGGGGCACTCCAAGAAGAAAAAGCGCATAGATGTACAAAAGTGAACCCAACAACGGAGTTTAGCTGCCTGAACGCCCTTGAGAGCCACAAGTAGGGTACGACAGAACGCGTCTATCGACACTTATCCGGGGCGAGACGCAGGCAAGAATCCATGCCGATACTTCTAAAGCGAGTTGCCTGTGATGTAGCCGTTACTCGCCAGTTGAAGGAAAATGCCTCAAAGGTCCACAAGCGGTCCACATCGCCCAAGCTGCCACCCGGAAGCGATTATCTGTTCTCGCAATGCCCATCGTTGTTGGTCAGGCACAGACCAGTGACTAGTGTTGTTTTCACGTGCTGCACACCAGCCAATTAGTACGAACAACACCTCGTGGCAGGGCTCATCTGTGTGTCGGGCCGCCCCTGGTCTATGGCCGGATGACCGTCAGGTGAAATGGGCGAGCATTTGCAGCCGCGTGCGCAACGGCGTCGTTTGCGTCGCGAAGCGGAAACTCTGTAACGGAGAACTGACTCAAGTCCAAAAGGCCGCTACCAACCAGGCTGGCCAGGCGGCTGATGGCGTTTGGTGAGTACATCCATTGTCCACGGACCGTGATCAGATTTCGCATGATCCAGGGATAGGGCAGGTCGAGACCCGGACCTCCAAGCATGCCAACGCCTCCCATCAGGATGACGCGTCCATACGGGCGAACGGTCATCATAGCGGCACGTACGGCGGTGGTGGTCGACGAGGGCGGAAGCAGGTCGAGCACACAATCAATGGGACCGGGCCCGGCCTGCCGCATCCGCTCCCGGTCAACTGCTTCGTCACCCGTCAGCTTTACTGGCCGCACACGCGGACCGAAGCGACGCACAAGCTCGTCGAGCATGGCCTCGTTTCTTCCGGGCGCGATCACACAGCCCCCACCCATAGCGAGCGCGACAGCAACGGCGGAACTGCCGAAGTTCCCGGTTGCACCGCTCACCAGGAGCGTCTCCCCGGCCTGCAGTTCCGCCGCGAGCAGACCGCCGTACGGCACCAACAAAGTCGCCAACGCACACCACTGCGAAGCGTCGTTGAAGTTGATCGAGCCGATACGGATGGCGTTCTCCGTCGGAACTCGGATCTGCTCAGCAAACGGGCCGTCATGAAAATACTCCTGCAAGCGCAGACCACCCCCATCGCGCGCGCTCCAGCCTTGGAGAGTGATGTCCGGGGTGAGTGCATTGTCGCGCGATCGCACGGTGGGATCACAGAGCACCCAATCGCCAAGGGCAAGTTGGGTCGCGTCCGGACCGACCGAACGCACGCGACCAATGGCGCCGCACCCTGGCACAGCAGGCAGCTTCAGAAGGTACTTTCGTTCCCCGCTAAATACCTCGCTTGCATAGGGCAGAACAGGGGCGGCGACGACATCCACGATCACCTCTCCAGTGCCTGAAACGGGATCAGGCACGGTTTCCACACTCAGCTTTGATCCAAAGGCTCTTAAGACAGCAGCTTTCATTGAACGCACCCCACTTGCTTAGGTTGGCGCATGCAGCAGGGCTCAACAAGGCCTGGCACTATCCTTGGACTGATCGATACCTCTATGAACAACCTTGTCGGAGCTCAACCGGCTGCCCACCGGAACGTTTTAGGCGATTTTCTGAGGTCCCGGAGGGAGAAGCTAGCACCTGACACCGTCGGCCTCAGAAATGGGCGACGACGGCGAACTCCAGGTTTGCGGCGGGAGGAAGTTGCCGAACGTGCCGGCATCGGCATCGACTGGTATATCCGCTTGGAGCAAGGCCGCACGGTCACGCCATCAACGGCTACCATCGATGCCTTAGCCAAAGCTCTACGCCTGAGTAGGGTGGAACACACGCACCTCCGGATGCTGGCCAGAAATCCTGATCGTTCCGCCTTTGGTCTCGAGGCTGTTCCAGAGACGTTGCGTCGAATGGTCGGGAGCTTGAATCATCCGACCTATATTACCGGCCGGCGATGGGACCTTCTCGCCTGGAACGACGCGGCAGTGGAGATCTTCACTGACTTCAGCCACATAGCCCAGAAAGATCGCAACATCTTGCTCTACATGCTGACCGCTCCAGCC
>CALMAV010000584.1 GCA_937859895.1 uncultured Bryobacterales bacterium
CGCCGCCCCTGCAGATAGCAATCTTCCACCTTCATCGCGACTGTAGCCCCAACCCGTGCAAAGGTGAAGACCATCAAACCAATAAGGGCGCGATCGCGCAGCCCCATGAGCGTATCCGTTTCAATACTGTCGAGGAGCGCGCGAGCTTCGTCCGGAGTGAGCACGGGCGTTTTGCCTTTTCGCTGGGAGTGCTTGGGCCCGCGAACATTCTGGGCCGGGTTCGAGCGGATAACCTGGCCGACCACCAACCAGTCGAACAACATTTTCAGCGCCGCTAGATGTTGCTTGACCGAAGGCCGCGACAAGCTTCCTTGTGACTCTTCCACATAGGCCGCGACGTGAAGGGGCGCCACGGCCGTCAGCTCGCCCAGTCCATGCGTCTCGCACCAGCTCGAGAACCGGCAGACAGCCTGAAAGTACGCGCGGCGCGTATGTTTGTTGCGGATAGTAGCGGTAAAGAACTCCCAGAAGCGGGTCGCACTGTGAGGCGCCAGGAAGAGCGTGGGCAGCTCCACTCGGCTCGCGAGTGGCCGGACGGCAGCGGGCAGAGAAGTGGCAATCATGAGGAGCTGTCCTGCCGATCGCTCACCAGGTCTTCCAAGAACTCCCGGGCTTTTTCCAACGCACGCCGCTGAATAGTGGCATACGATCCGGAGGACTCAATATGGAGTTCGACTCGGACTCCTTCGGGCGCTACCGGTGTGTTCCCGAACTCTTTTCTCCGTTCGAACAGCACGGTCACGCGAAGGAGCTCCGGTGACTGGGTAGGAATCAGGTTGAGCAGGGTTACTTTCATCTTTCCCAGTTATACATGATAAAGGACGTTATCATACGTGAAGTGGAGTCCTGGATGCCATCGCACACGCCACCTTCTATTGCGCGTGACAACCACTATGTTCAACAAGCACTTTTGCGGAGATGGTCGGTTGATGGAAACAATCTTTGGGTTTATCGAACTTTGGTTTCTCATGCTCACATTCCAGAGTGGGCGCGGAAGGCAATCAGAGGCATTGCTGTGCAAAACGACCTCTATACCGTTTTCTCTGGTGGTCAGGAAATTGATGACTTTGAGCAGTGGATCCAAAGAGAATACGAGGACCCAGGACTCGAAGCCACGGAGAAGATAGTCACTGGTGGTCTGCTCACTCCCGTTGAATGGACTGCTATTCAACGCTATGTGGCGGCCCAAGATCTGCGGACGCCTCTTACTTTCAAAGAAGATATGGAACGCTGGAAGACTCTTGTGCCCTCATTGCTCAACGAGATCTTAAAGGACTTAGCCAACGAAGCTAAACGATTCCAGGCCGAAGGTGTTACCCATACGCAGCGACTGCATCCCACTCCATACTCCGACTTTGTAAGGGCTAAGGTCCGGCCATCACCCGACGAACTTTCAACGGATGGAACATTGCAGTTATCCATGAGAACTGGGCGCAAGTTTTGGGTGGTTAGCATACGGCAACGACTGATCGACAACGCAAACATCATTTGCGGGCAACGCTGGAGTGTCATCGAGCCTTATGGAGACGAGGAGTGGCCCTTGACGGATCATCCTGTGGTGCGCCTTAATTACTACAGGCTCGGTCAGTATGACTTCAAGGGAGGCTGGGGAAACACAAATTCAGAATTGTTCATGCCTGTGTCTCCTCGCCACCTGCTGTATGTAAAGGTCGGCAGCAAAGCAGCCAATCGCCCTTCTGCTTCTAAGGACGTTACTCGGCGACTGCAAAGATTTCTGGTCGAGCGAGCACATCGGTGGATATTTGCTCGACAGAAATTCGATTGGGTCGAAAGCATCAGGCCTCGTGTAGTCAGTCAGGAGCAATTCGTTACTGAACAAGAGATGTGGAAGAAGTGGCGTGAAGAGCAGCTTGCGTTAGAGAAGTCCTGGTGATATTGACTCCTGGCAACGTCCTTAGCGGCAAAGGAGGATGAACCGCTTGGCTTCTAGACTCGCCTTTACGCAATGAGCAACGGGACACACAAATTTCACGGACACGGAGAATACTCCTCCTGGTAGGTATGAGGCGTAAAACAGAATACTAGGAAGTGTTTGATTGCACTGGGATGAGAACTCAAGAGGTTCACCCCTGCGAATGATTCTGGGTGTCTCCTAGTTGCCTAGTGCCCGGCTCCTTCCTGAACAGCGTTCGCTATCATCCTTGGCTAAACATCCTAGCCCGAAGGCGTGGAACCCCGGCAATGAGGGGTTCAATAGTTAACCGGCTTGTTCTGCAAGGCTTACCCTTCGACCACTTTGGATGTTCGGTTACTCGCCGCTGGGGCTTAGCCGCGCTATCTGTTGAGGTGCAGCAGTTTTCAGCCCCACTTGTGGCGCAAACGCTTGGGCCAAGCCGGATACGCAATTGATTTGCGGAGCGTGCTACGAGGAAGAGGACGGAGACATCATGCATCTGACCCCAGAGTCCGCCCAGGATCAACAGCAGGAGGCCGCTTGAGCCTTCCCCGGGTTTATCTCGAACCTCTTTCATCAGCTATCTAGCAGCGGCCCTGCAATGGCGGAACAGCAGTGACGTGAACACGGCACACCGGCAGTTAGTGAGCGCTTTATGGTGGACGAAACAGCGTGAGTAGTTCGATCTTTCATCTCGGATGTGGTTGAGAGAGAATGCGCGGTAGGCCACTCGGAAGCCGTACAGCATCGAGTGAAGCTACTCACCGCTGCTCGCATACTGCCTGATACTCGGGAGATAATGGAGCTAGCAAAGCGGTTGGTGGAACCAGCCGGTCCCCTGCCCCGCAAGGCCGAAGCTGATGCAACGCACATCGCGTTTGCGAGCGTGTACGAATGTGACTATTTGCTGACATGGAACTTCAAGCACATTGCGAACGCCCTACTACAACCCGTTCTCTATCAAATCATTCAATCCTATGGCTACCAACCTTCACTCCTCTGCACACCCGAACAATTGCTCACCGGATACGGTCATCTCTGACGAGATCATGGACGAGCTTGAGGGATTCCGCGAGGCATACGCGGCCCAGTTTGACTACGACATTGAACGGATGCTCGCTGATGCTCGAGAGTTTGGAAATCAGCATCGCGTAGCTCCGATTGCCACAATCCGGCCTGCAGAACGAAACTATTAGCGAGTGAACCGTAAAAGTAAAAAAGGTCCAGCCGAATCATGACGAATCAGCAGATGCCAGTCACAGCTGCCTTGAAAAACGCAGTCCTGAAAGCATTGACGCGAGAGGAACTTCAGGCCGAATTAAATTCGTACACGCGTTACAGGCGGGAAACGAAGGGGGTGTTATCTCTGTCCCAAAGGTTGTGGTTCGCTACTACGAACCGTGAGAGAAAGCCGTTTCCATAAATGTGAGGGTCCCCCAAAAGAGGAAGACAGGAGCACTCACTGGGAAATGGTTTCTTCTGGCAAGGTAGTCTCTGAATGGCCTTTTGACGAAGGCTTTCCATCGAGTTCATACGCCAAGTGCGAGATTATCCTGTGTGACGGCGAGCATCATACGGCCTGGATAGAAAAGGCCGAATCAGGTCTTCGCTGGAATACACACGGGTTCGAATTCGTGAAGTAAAACCCCGAGATGTTGCTGCTTGGAAAGTGCTCGAGCACTTAGCATAAGCACCAAGCGGGCCGGAGCGGCCGCGTCAATTCTCAGACAGTGGTATTTCACAGCCGCGGTCCGTCACACATGGGTGTTTCGTACGATACAGCCCGGCCTTCACCTGAGTACGTTGGAACATTCCAAGCCATCTTGTATTACCTGTAATAACGTCCTGTGCCACACTCCGGAGAGAATGCGGTTCAGCTAAAAATCCTATGAGAATGTCGCACTTGAGGTGGACCCGTACCTTTCTGTGGCTGTCTGTGACCGCGTGGGGAATAGGCCTGGGAGCCAAGTTATTTGACCTGATCGTTCTTGCGTCCGCTTGGGGTGCATTTCCGCCAGCGTCGCTCAGACTCTATCCTTATGGTCGAAGTTGGCCAGTTGATCCTGGCGACTTCTTCCAACCGCTAAGTGGATTCATCCTCATAGCGTCGGTTGGAGCTCTTGTGAGTGGATTCAAAACCGGCAGCAGATACCGCTTATGGCTTTGGCTCCCGGTCATCGCGTTCCTACTCATCTGGATAGTCACACCAACCGTGTTCTGGCCGCTGATCGTGGAACTTTATCGCGTGGCCAACAATAAGATCGTCAGGAACGATGCGGAGGTGTCAACACTCGTTCGCCACTGGTTTGTTTTCGACTCGCTTCGCCTCGCCGTAATAGCGATTGGATTTTTGTCATCCGTCCGCGCGATCAGTATTCCTTACCCTGAATCTCTGGCCGAACTAACTAAGGTCGATCGGGTATAGCGCGCGGAACGAATCCCCCTTGTCGGCCAGCGTAGACAGTTCGGCCCTCCGCGAGAGCTGTACAAATCCAAACCAGCATTTTAAGCCTATATACCTGAGTAAATGTGCAGCTTGGCTTCGTAGTCAAAATATACCTCCGCACGTATCGCATTTGAAGATATTCTGCTCGTTGGGAACCACTTCCGAATGCACTAGCCTTTGCAGGGAGGCGTTCCAACGCCACAGGTGCGCGGAAAGCGTATTCCCCGTGCTAAAGGAAGATCAAAATTGTCCTCCTGCTTGCATTCCGGGCAATTACGGTTGTTCGCCTGATGTTCTTTCCCGCCTTGTACAAGTTGCATTTCTCATCCTTGAATTCCTCTTGTTTCTTCGTCCGTTTCGCAGTCAGCTTCACTCGTTGAGGCTTGTACTGTAGGTCTTATATCCCAATGGTCCTTCAAGTGCTTTCTTACCAAACCAGAGATCTTCCGTTGTTAATAGCGGCACCGCACGAGTATGTATCTTATTGAGAAATTCCTCAATGTCGGGCAGCACTAGGGTTAAGAGTCTCTTTAGGCGGAATACGTTGCCGTAACGTCGAAACCATATAGGGCGCTTCGGTACCAGGTGGGTGAAGCAATTCGCCCTGTAGCTTTTCTGCTTTGCCGTGCGCAATGATATCTCGAATTTCTTTTAGTTCGAGCACCGTTTTAAGAGGTCTGTCCTCTGGTGTCCAGGGCAGACCCACATCATCCGGAATCTTGCGTAACTTCCCTGAGCCGCCGCGGTAGGGCTCATTCCTGATAAAATTTCGTTCGTCCTTCCATATCGCTGGCGCTATCCGTTCACCTACGTAATTCAGATACGCTTCCACAGTGTGATAGGCAAACACTTGCGCAACTACGCTCCGAGTAAACCACCCTTGCTCGCGCTCCTAAACTTCTTTGGCTTGTTCCTTAACAACTTCCCACAGCAAGCGATGGATAATCTCTTCACCAGTAAATACAGTTTTGAGCGTTAGATCCCTACTCGCTCGACTTCACTCACGCTGATGTCATCATTGCGGCGGTCGTAGAGACCAGTGGTTTTCGCATTCGAGTGGCCAGCCATGCGCTGCGCAATTTCCAGCTTGCCGCCGTTTGTAAGGTAATCGGTGATGCCGGTAGCGCGAAAAGTATGGCAACCAATTTCTGTCTCAAGCCCGGCATCGAGGGCGCGGCGCTGTACCATATACCAGACATCGGTTCGTCCTACGCCCCGCCCCGATAGCTTTCCTGTTCGTCCAATTGCCGCCCGGAAGAGCGGTCCTTTGCGATCCTCTCCAATGGCAGCCGCTGCGAGACAGGCATCGAGATACGCCTCTAGCCTGTAATGGCAGGGCATCTCGTTGACCTTGCCATTTTTCTCCCGCAGCCGCAGCCACCAGCGTTTTTTCTGCGGAAAGTAGTCTTCCACCTTCAAGCCAATTACGGCACTGACGCGTGCAAACGCGAACGCCATTACAGCGACAATCGCGCGATCGCGCAGGCCGACAACGGTTGCTGTGTTCATACTGTCCAGCAGCTCGCGAGCCTCCCCCGAAGAGATCACCGCCGTCGCGCCCTTGCTGACCGAGTGACGCGGCCCACGCACGGCATGCGCCGGATTGGACCGAATCACCTGGCCGGTGACGAACCAATCAAAGAGCATCCGCAAACAAGCAAGGTGTTGCTTGACGGTAGGCGCGAGCGTTCGCGTCCCAATTGTTCGACATAGGCTGCCACATGGATGGGCTGTACTTGACGCAGCTCGGCCGAGCCGCGCTCCTCGCACCAGTGCAGAAAGACGCCAGCGGCGTGACCATAAGCAGCACGGGTGTTCGGGTTGCGAATATGAACGGTAAAGAATTCGAGGAAGCGGAGGGCCGCCTCCGGCCCTGCCCTGTCGACTAATTTCGGGATCAGCAGGGAGGAGGTGACTACGGGAGTAAGCGCCGTGCCGGAACTCATGCGGTTTCCCACGGATTGAGAACGGTGAGGCCGAGCTGGTCGAAATCCCTTCCGTTGCGCGTCACCACCGTAAGACCATGCTCCAGGGCAGTCGCGGCAATCATGCCATCGGCCATGTTC
>CALMAV010000585.1 GCA_937859895.1 uncultured Bryobacterales bacterium
TTAAACCCGACCTCTGGAGTCGGCTGCAAATTTACACTCTGCTATTGACAGCGGCGCGGAGAGTTTGCCGCGACGAAGATTATGCTTCTTGATATGGCCCTGCAAGCTGTAAAGACACTAAGTCTTGCGAATGGGCTTTTGGTGCAAGCTCAAACCCGGAGTAGACAGCCGGAAGCCGACGCGTTCCATGGCGCTCTGAATGTATTGGCTGCGCATGAACCAGCGCCAAATGTTACCGGTCAGGGTGTTCTCAATGCTTAACACCGAGATGCCGACATCGATACCCACCACATCCTGGTTTACCCAGAGTTTCTGGTCTTTCCAATTCGGGTTGAAAGCGTCGGTAAAGCCATAGCGGCCATAGACACGGTCACCATAGACGTTACGCATTTCGCGAAGCACAGGTAAGCAGATATCATGCGCAAACATCAGTGACCCGGCGGCTGCGCAGGGAACAAGGGTACCGTTGATGGGTCCGGCAAACGGCGGTCCACCCCAGGCGACATAGCCAATGGGGCTATCGGAAGCCGTGATTCCCCACATATTCGGTCCATAGCCGGAGTAACGAGTCTGCAAGCTGATGCAGAAATCACGGTGAGCGTAAGTGGCCAGCACCGAATTGTTGAAATAGTCGAGATAGGAAGGGTCGCCGTCTCGCTGATGGCGAAAATCTACCCAGGCGTGAGAGAACTGATGCGTGAAGAGCGGACCCCCGCTGACGAACACCCATTGGTCGTAGCGGACCTCGGGCCGAATCCAGGCGTACCAACTCTCCGCAGAGATGGGATGCTTAGTCGAACCAATCGCCATCAGGTACAGGACGGAGGCTTCGCTGTAGGCAAACCAATTAGCACTGAGAAAACCGGAGCCGGGCATCGCGCCGTGAGAAAGCAGGAGCGGGCTGCCGGCGAGCATCCAATTAAAGTCAACGCGATCGAAGATTTGGTGAACCAGCGTCTGAATCTCGCGATCATTGGCAAAGTACCCGCCCGCGGTGAGTACACCGCAAAGCAATAGAGCCGTATCGATGCTGGAGATCTCTGAATTGAGCCGGCGTGACCCATTGCTAGCGTCGAGGAAATGATAGTACCAGCCGTGGTCGTGAAAGGCGTGGGCCCAGAAGTAGCGCAAGGTGACCAAGGCACGAGCACGCACCTGGTCGCGTGGAAGCCAGCCCCGATTCGCAGCAATACAAAGAGCTGATAATCCAAAGCCAGTAGCCGCAGTGCTACCAACGTTGGCGCCGGAACGAGACCCGTCGTTGCGGGCTCGATCCATCACGATGCCTGTGCGTGGATCAGCTTGTTCCCAAAAATACCGGACGCAGCGCTTGGCGTAATCTTCCAGGAATACGCGATCTTCAGGTTTAACTAACGTTGTAGGTATGCTGGCAGGCGCAGCGGAGCCGTTAGAAGAAAGGCTAGCTCCGGAAGCTAAAGCCGGGCCGAGCAAACTGGCACCCGCAATCTCCCTTAGCAGTTCACGGCGAGAAAGCCCGAGGTTTCGTCGTGATGCCATGTATTGTTCGTGGGAAGCAGTGGACGAATTTTCTCCCACAAATTGATTGGACGTCAAGGTGAGGCGATTCGTTCCGAGTAGGGGTCCGGGGTAGCGCCCGGACCCTACCTCATTCTAATCAGAAGGTAAAACGAGCCTGGAGTTCAACAATGCGAGAGCCGAGAGCAGACTGGGCAATACCAAAAAACGGATTGCTCGTCCTACCGT
>CALMAV010000586.1 GCA_937859895.1 uncultured Bryobacterales bacterium
AGCGAACCCAACCCGCGGCGCCCAGTCACTATGGTCATAGATGTTCGTCTGCGACTCCCAACGAAGGCCCAGGCTGACGGTTAGATTCGGGCGTGCTTTCCAATCGTCTTGAACGAACGGCCCAAAATCCATTTGGTTGACCCCAATATAGGGATTGCCGCCACTGACCGTGTACTTGGACGGCCCATACCCCAAGCTAGCCACTTGGGGCGCACTTAATCCACTTGCCAGAAGGCGCGCCGTCAGCAGATACTGATCAACCGAACTCAACTGTGTTCTCTGTTCAGGCAGGGGTTGTAAATCGCTGCCGAGCAGGGGAAAGGTGCCGCCTAAGAACTGATAGACTCCATTGAAATTGTTCGGAGTCGAATCATCGAGCACCGATGCCCGAACGCGGATGCCGAACTTTGTGGTATGTGTCCCAAGTGTGAGTGACGTGTAGTTCTGCAGCTCGTAATTGTTAGCCAGATCATAACTGCCCGGGTGCCCCGGTGCGCTGTAGCCGGAGCCGCCGACGACGAAAGCTTGTCCAACAAACAGTTTGGGAGCATCGCTCTGACTGGTCCAGGTTTGCCCTTCACGATCAAACTGAAAGTGAGTCTCGTTTACGGCCCGAGGGCTGAGTACCGAAGTCTCGACAATCTGGACGCTGTGCTCGTTTGCAGACAGGCCATAGCCACTGCCTCCGTAGTTGATGTCGCCGATCTGCGTAGTGGGGAGCGTAAATCCACTGATGCCGGTCACCAGACGATCATTTTCCAAACAACTATAACGGAAGCTGAGCGTGTTGTTCGCGTTCAGCTGATAGTCGACCCGTGGGCTGACGGTGGTGCGACGCTGTGGAGTCGGATAGTAATTTGGAGCCGCCGCTGTGCCGAACTGGCGAGTGGTCAAGAAGTCTGCTGTTGGAATAGAGGCCACAATAATGCCGTTATCGTCAATCTGTCGGCGCTCTGTATCGATGAAAAAACTCGCATGCTTTCCCAATGGGCCACTAACATTGCCGCCAAAAAGCTGCGAGCGAAACGGCGGATTGACAGTGGAAAATGGATTGCGGGAGTTCCACAGGCCATCGCTAATGTTGTAGTAACCCTGCCCGTGAAACTTGTCCGAGCCAGGCTTGGTAAACACCTGAATACGGCCATAGCCTAGCTTGTCAAACTCGGCGGAAAAGGGATTCGAGTTGATGCGTATCTCGCGAATTGATGCTTTCGGGGGTAGCCGTCCTCCTGTGAATCCGTCGATATAGATCTGGTTCCCGCCAGGGCCGGCCGAAGGACCTGCCAACGCTTGCAAATCAGCTTGTAAGTCGTCCGGATCGTCAGGCAAGGCATCCAGATCCTCTTGCTTCAATACCAAAGCTGTCGCATTATTCGAAGGATCGGTACTGACACTGTTAACCGTTGAATCCGTTACCGTAACCTCCTGCCGCTGAGCCGCCAACGTCATGGTTAGATCTTGGCTCGCCGACTGCCCGGACCCAACTGTCACGGCAGTAACTCCTTGCTGCTGCAGCCCCAAGTACGTCACCGAAATGGTGTAAACGCCAGGCGGCACCTTGCGAAACGTGTAACTACCATCGCCATTCGATTGGACCTTATCAACAATGCTGCTGCTGTTGGAAAGCGCGACCGTAGCTCCTGGGATAACACCGCCTGTGTTGTCTTTTACAACTCCAGTCACGCTGCCGGAATTACCGCTCCGTTGAGAACTTCTTGGAGGTTGAGGACTCGCCGGCACTGTTTTCCCCGTTTGGCTTGGGTTGCCAGTCTGTGCCTGCACCATTGCATTGGCCAACAGAAGAGCAGGCATCAAAACGCGGGTCAATGAATAGCTCATTCGTTCAAAGAAGGACGGAATCAATCACGGGGGAAGTTACTGCGCTTGCTCACCAGCGTCAGCTCCTGGTCCGGCTCCCAGACTGCTCCAGTCACCCAATGATTGTGCCTGGCGCGGAGAGGCGGATTGGAAGATGGGCTCCACTCCGGCCACAACGCTATTGGCCAGAAGACTCGCCTTATTGGCCGGTGAGGGAGAACCAGAAACAATCACTGCGTCGCCCGGCTTCAAGTCCGTCGCAGCCATGGCCGGAAGGCGGTCCAGCATCTGCGATAAGTCACCGTTACGGGCACGACCGCCTTGGCCGCCGCCTTGTGCCCCGGCGATTGTGGGTGCGCCAGATCTATCCCAAGCGCCACCCGGTCCCTGCGGATTCCGTTGGGGAGGTTGCGCGCCAGGAGCTTGGGTCCCGGGCCTCTCGGTGTGCGATTCGGCGTACTGCCTTCCGGCTGCGCCATCGCCCGCACTCGCCTGCGCACCGCCGCCTTCACCTGCAGCTTTCAAATCCGGATTCAGCCGTCTTGCCAGCATTGTGGCCATCATCGGCGGCAGTTTGCGTAGCGAAGAATCCTCGCTCAGGCTAACTGTCACTGGCTGCTTGGTCGCAAGATCCTTCACGATCATCGATTTGCCGTCAGCGGCGACCGAAGACACAGTTGCTGCAATGGTTCTGAAAGTACCGGAGTAGATCTTTTGAGCAGTGATGGTTGTGCCGTCGCCGGACCTCTCTCCTACCACTCTCACCTGATCGCCCGGCTGCACGTCGTCGAGCTTGGAGGGGCTAGCAACCTTTGGATGTTCCGGTGAGTAGCGAGTGAAAGTTGCGTTTGCCGTTGTAACTGCAACGGGCTGTAAACCGGACGGGCCGCGAGTATTGATCGTGATCGTTCCGTTCGACAGGTCAATTGCAGTCACCGTTCCCGCCGTGCTTCTCCGCCAGGCCGTCGCTTCTTCCTGGTGCACCTGCTGAAGCTCACGACCAGACATCAGCACAACGCTTCGTGCAGCAATGGCATTGGCTTCACCATCCACCTTGAAACCACGTACATCAATGCGATCACCCGGAGAGAGATCCGCCCCTTTAATTCGGGTTGCTGATGTCAGATCTTTAGCGCCGGGAGCCACTTTCAGCAGCGTCTTCGTATTCCCTAAATGGATCACGTGCTCAAGACCACTGCCATCCTCTTTCAAGGTGACACTCTGCCCGGCTGCATCAGCATTGGCAACCGTACCAATCACATGTTCAGAGGGCTTCGCAGGTGGAGTCGAATCCTGACGGGCAAGTGTGGTGAAAGCAAGCAAACAAAGTGTAGTTGTGTATTTCAGTAAATCCGAAGTGCTCATGAGTATACCGAGGTCTAACGTGAATCTTACTCGGATTGCTCCGAAAAACGAAGGCGTTCGGGAGGGAAGTTTCGTTACAAGGATGACAAAGTGAGGGAGGAACGGCAGGCTTAATCAAAAAAGGTGCGGTCAGCCCGAAGGCGCCGCACCTCTAAATGACGATTATTAATCGAAGGAAGATTGTAAATTAGGCAGCGTTGACGAGCATGTCTTCGAACATCTCGTTGCCATCTTCCTGGTTCTTGTCAGCCTGCTCCTGGCACTGAATACAGAACGGAGCCCACGGTACCGCAGCAACACGCTTTGGGCTAATCTCCTCCTCGCAGTGCAAACACACGCCAAAAGAGCCATCCTCTATACGGCCCAATGCCAGCCGCACGTTGCGAAGCAGATTGGATTCGCGATCGAGATTGCGAATCGCCAGCTCCCGCTCAGCGGCATGTTGTACTTCGTCCAGCGCATCGGCGCTTTTCTCGATGGTAATCGCATCACGGTTGCAAACGATACGCTCGAGCTCGTCCTGTTTATTCTCCAGGATCTTTTTATACTTACTAATTTCGTTACTCGTCATTTTAGTTCTCCTTCATAACTACTAGCCCAAATTGCTTTAGAACCAACCCGATCTATCCAGGTACATGCTTAGACGCGGCAATTCTCTAAAAGGTTCAAGATCGAACGTCCATCTTGGACGGGCAAGGTTCTGTTCTGCTCGTTAGATCTCAAAGCAATCTGCTGAATCAACGGGTGCAGAACGCAATGTGCATGACTATGCGGGATGCCGTAAATCGCTGCCCGGATCACCGGCACATCCCCTCCGACCAGTCGGCGCTTTTCGGATTTGAGAATCATACCATGCTCGTCTAGCAATTGCGGTGCCATCCCTTGACTTCCGTTCCCAGCTATTTGCCGAGCCTCATCCTCACTGCGGCGTCTGCGGTACGCTGCCCAGTACTGCTGTCCTTAAAGCTTCGAAGTCATTTTCTACTTCGCTGAGCAAAGTAATCAGGTTACGGGAGATATTACGTAGACTCCGTGCTGCGTACCTTACGTCCTGTTGAGTGTAGGTAGGGCCAACCCTAAGCTTTTCTCATTGGGTAAGCGGAAAGAGTGCACTTGCTCCGGTAAAGTCCGGACTTAGCAGAAGCAGAATAACTAAAAAGAATCCGCACTAGAGAGATTGCGATGGTGGAACACCACCAGGGTGGTTAAATTCGCAACTCGCGGGTACCTATCCGCCAGCGCACTGCCCCGACCGAATACCTTCGAAGCAGAAGCTGAGGCTTTATCGCGTTCTCGAGTTAAAGATAGATGATGCCTTTCAGAAACAGCACCGCTCGCCCCGCAATCAGAACCCTGCTCTCCGCCATCGTGCAGAAAAGCTCACCACCACGGGACGAGATCTGTCGCGCATACAGATGTTGTTTGCCCAGCTGCTCAGCCCAGTATGGAACTAGCGTGCAGTGTGCTGATCCAGTGACCGGATCTTCAGGCACGCCCTTGGCAGGCGCAAAGAATCGGGAAACAAAGTCACAGTCCCTCCCTGGTCCCGTGACAATCACGGCGAACCTGTCAATCTCCAGCAGGCCATCCATCTTCGGACGCAAAGCTTGCACCTCCTCGTGGCTTTTATAGCGAACAAGAT
>CALMAV010000587.1:0-7704 GCA_937859895.1 uncultured Bryobacterales bacterium
CTCTGTGACCAGAAAGCCATCTGGCTGTTTCCGCCAAAACTGCGAAGCAAGAACAATTGGATTCCGACATTGTCTGTGGGCGCTGCAACCGCCGGCCTGTTCGCCCTCGACCCCGCTGAAGGACGATACTTCCATCAGACTTCCAGATTCCAGAGCTTCAACCAAGTTTTCACAAGTAACGCCACAGAGTTGGGGACCATCATTGCTCCGGCATCGCTCTACGTTGCGGGACTCGTGCGTCGGGATACGAAGCTGCAGCGGACGGCTTTGCTATCCGGAGAGGCTGTTGCTAATGCTGAGATCCTCACGACAGTTCTTAAGGACATCGATAGACGGGCGCGGCCGATTACATTCTCGCGCCAGGGTAACTATTGGGATTCGTGGTTTGAAAGCAAAGGCTCTAGCTTGCGCGGTAATGGAAGTTTTCCGTCAGGTCACGCCATAGCCGCTTTTTCGGTCGCGACTGTAATGGCTCATCAATATCGAAACCATCGATGGGTTCCATATGTTGCCTACGGGATGGCCGGCCTCGTCGGGTTCTCCCGGCTGTCCTTGTCATCCCATTTCGCCTCCGACGTGTTTGCAGGAGCTGCGCTTGGCTACTCGATCAGCCGCTTCGCCGTTCTTCGATACTAAACAGATCACAATGCCTGTGCGCTTCCTGTCACTGCTGCTTCTACTGCCGCTGATCCTGAGCGCGCAACTCACGACGGGCATCGTTGAAGGCACGCTGCGTGATGCTGCCGGCCGGCCGGCGAATGTCGCAACTCTCTTCATCGCTGGTAATTTGGGATTTCAAACCACCATTCACGTCGACTCTCAGGGTCGCTTCACGCTTTCCCTCCCATACGGACGATACACACTATCCACACAGCAATCCGCAGTAGGCATAAGGGCCGTGAGCGTCGAGGTACGACCGTTGCAGACCACTTATCTGGAATTAGCTGTCGACGATTCTGGGCATCTCCACAGGTCTGTGTACAAAGACGGTTCAGCGTTTTCGGGGCCAGCAAGTCTCAATCTCTCCCCGGAGGCGATGCTCCCGACCGCTCTTCCCCAGGGGTTCGCCCTGCAAAGCGCTATCTCAAGCCTTGTGCCGGGCGCGGTCACAGTGCCGCTCGATTTCACCGGCCTTGGGGATAACCGCTTGGCCCTTGTCTCCGTACGATCCTTATCGTGGACCAGCACGCAGTTCGAGTGGCAGGGTCTCGACGGGACGGACTCGTACCAGCCGGGACGCCCTGTCATCCTGCCCGATATGCAGGGAGTCTCGGATGTGACTGTGCGACGGAATTTCAACGCTTACAGCTATCGCGACGAGATAGGAATCTTTCTGGAGGAACCGGGCCCAGGCTGGCGAGCGGCGATTTCCACCTTCGGCACCGGTTCGGCGCTCTCGTCCGGCAACCTGCCGCAAGCAAGTGGCACGGTTCAACAGCGCGAGCGCTTTCAGTGGTTCACGCGCGATCGCCTCGAACTCGAAGGGCCCCTAGCGCCTTGGGCAGACGTCTTCGCGTCCGTAAGTGGTCAGTGGGCATCCCAGACCGTCCAGTCCGCTCCCCGCGGTCAGGATCAAAACAACAGAATATTGTTCGGTCAGTTCGGCGGTTATGTCCGGGCCACCCCTCATGACCATTTCGATGCCCTGTACACGGTCTCCCGATTGAGTCTCTCAAGCGGCGGCTTCCCTGCCGGAATCGAAGCGCTGGCTAGTCGGCGCGAGTCACCGGAATTTAATTCGCCCGACGGCTTTCTTGACTTGGCAGAGGCAGACAGGTTCCACTTTCTCCAGCTCGGATGGTCTTATCAGCGCGGGGCGGGAAGTTTTCAGCTCAGATACGGGTATTCAACTGCGCGCTTGAACACATGGCCAGGCTCGCAGGCTCTACCGAACCAAAGCCGGGTGGAGCTTTTGGGGAGCAGCGTCAGTGGTAACCCGCCAATCGATACGCTCGCGACTCGCCCGCGTCATGAAATTGCGGTCGCCTGGCAGCCCCCGATCGCGAGTACGGCCAGTTTGCGCCACCGGATCACAGTGGGCGGGAATTGGATGTTGTCTTTTCCTCGCAACAGGATGACCGCACCTTCGGACCTTAACCTGATTACTGCTGCGGGAGCACCCGCGTCCGTGGTGCAATACAATACCCCGGCGGACTCCCTGGGGAAAGTTCAGACCGCTTCGGCGTACGTCACAGACGACGTAGCGCTTGGCCATGGCCTGTCACTGAGTCTCCGAGCTGTAATTGATACCTCGCGAGGTTCGCTGCCGGCCCAAAGTAGCCCCGCAGGCTCATTCATACCGGCGCGCACTTTTCCGGTCTCCGGAAACTTGATCGCCTGGAATAATACTTCGCCGCGCGCCGGATTTGCGTGGCGGCTTCCTTTCTTCCCTCGAGCAGTTCTTCAGGGTGGTTATGGACGGTTTTACTCGCCGCTGGCCGGACACTACCTCGATTATGGGAATCCAAACAGTCTCGGCGGAAGCGTTTATCGATGGACAGACCTCAACCATGATGGCTGGTTCCAGACCAATGAGCAGGGCCCGCTCCTATCCCGCTTCGGCGGCGCGTACTCATCTATATCCCATTCACTGCGGCGTCCGTATGCGGACGAGTTTAACGTCATGGCTGAACTTGCGGTCACACGCAGCATAACTGGAAGTATTCATTTCTTCCGACGCGACGAGAAGAAACGCATAGTTGCTATCGATAGCGGCTTGGGGGCGAACGCATTTACTCCTGTTCAGGTCCCCGATCCTGGGCCCGACGGCATCTCTGGAACATATGACGACCAGCACCTGACCGCCTACCAGCAAAATCCGGCCACGTTCGGCGCCGATCAGTTCACATTGGTGAATAGCCCAGGTCTCCGGGACTTGAATGCTGGCTTCATCGCCGACATTCGTTCCGAGTGGCACGGCTTACTATTCGCCGCCGCATTCACAGCCGAAAAGGCATGGGGACCAACGAATCCAGGCAATGCGCCCTTTCAGAATGACCCCGGAGTGATCGGGACTCTGTTCAGCGATCCCAACAATACGGACCGAACTCTGGCGCGCAGCTATGTGGACCGAGCATACATTGGCCAACTGCAAGCGCTGTATCGATTCCCTTCTTTCTTAGGGCGTTTGGAAGTAGCCAGCATTGCGAATTACTTGGATGGGCTACCGTTTGGGCGTCAGCTTCTCGTTTCCAATTTGGCGCAAGGCCCTTTTCTTATTCCAAGCACGGTCCGGGGCAGTCCGGAGGGCGGCAATCGCAGCCAGTACGTTGTAAACTGGAATCTGCGTGTAGGAAGAGAGTTTCTTTTGAAAAGGGGCCGGCTTCTCGGTGTTGCGGACCTCCTCAATGTCATGAATTCGGCGCAAGCCATTCAGCAGTCGGATCTTACAGGCACTAACTTCAATTTACGTTTGCCGGTCAGCCTTCAGCCGGCCCGCTTTCTACGGCTTGGATTGACCTACAGCTTCTAACGGCCAAGCTTGTCATTAACTGCGAAACTCAGCTCCGAGTACGCACCTAGCACTGGCCAACCTTTTCGTTAATGCTATTCGGGCTTTAACAGCACAGCATTCACAACGCTGAAGATCGTTGCATTAGCTCCGAGACCAAGGGCGAGAACAATGATTGCAATTGCTGTAGAGCCCGGGCGGGAGCGAAGCTTTCTTTAATTCGGATTGAAGGTGAACGGAACTACTGCTCGCGAATTGCCTGTACTGGATCAACGGATGCAGCACGCATAGCAGGGAACAGCATCGCGCCGAGGCAGACCAGGGTGAGGATGCCGCAGACAGTTGCGAACGTGAACGGGTCGAACTCAGTCACGCCGAAAAGCAGCGAGCGTATCAGGTTTCCTGCGACAAGCGCCATCGCGGCACCAAGCAGGACACCAATGGCAACCAATTTTACGGAACGGGCGAGCACTCCAGTAATCACGTTGACCGTACGAGCGCCCAAGGCCATACGCATTCCAATCTCGCGTGTCCTAGTCGCCACAATCAGCGTGCACAAGCTGTAGAGACCGCACGCCGCTAGTAGGACAGCCGCAGCAGCAAAGCCTGCGAGAAGCCAGCCGGTGAATCGGGGCTGCTCCAGCGCACTATCCACGTGCTCTCCCATTGTTTCTAACCCGAAGAGCGCGCGGTCCGGCGCTAACCGGTGGACGGTCCCGCGCAAGGTAGCGGCGAAAGCATTAGCATTGCCCTTTGTTCGGACAACATACTCAGGATCAGGCCAGCCGCCTGCCACACTGCAGGTATAAACATACGGCACTGCCGGGGTTCGCAGACTGTCCTCTCGCACACCCCCAACGATTCCGACAATTTCATAGTTGCCCGCGACCTCCATTCCCAACATCTTGAAATGCCGTCCGACCAGGTTGTGACCTTGTCCGAATGCTTCCGCAAACGACCGGTTCACCAAGGCTGTAGGCGGCTTCTTTGAGTTCATGTCTCCGGGCGTATCCGCGCAACTTGCTCCGGCCAGTATTGGAACCTGCAGCGCTTTTAAGTACCCACCGCTGACCGACCGGCTGCCGGCAGTAAACGCATGCTCAGCCGTGTCAGCAGCCAACCCTTCGACTTGATATTGATATCGCAAAGTAGCTCCATCGGTCGGCAGAAAGTTGGTGACACCGGCAGCTGTCACGCCCGGTGTGCGTTGCAGAGTTTCGATCAGATCCCGTTGCAGTCTGCCCACAGCAATCCGGTCTTCGCTCCATTCGGCGCCGACATGAAACGTGACAACGTGGTCCGGGCTGAAGCCGGCATCAACTTTCATAAGCCGTTGGTAGCTACGTAGCAGAAGTCCTGCCGAAACTAGCAGAACGACGGTGATTGCAAACTGAACCACAAGCAGTGCCTGGTGCAGACTATGGCGGCTTCCCATCTGACTTCTGCTTCCTTGCGATAAACCGGACACGAGGCTCCCGCGAGTCATTTGCAAGGCCGGAGCGAGACCGACCAGCAGAATGGTGAAAGCACCTAATAGGGCAGCAAAAACCAGGGATCGCCAGTCGATCTGCAGTTCGGATACGCGTGGCAAAGTGGTAAACACCTTAGCTGCCGCAGAGAGTATAGCCACGCTGAACATCATGCCGACTATACTGCCTGCAATTACAATGAGGGTGACTTCGCGCAAGACAGCAGCTACCAGTTGACTACGAGTCGCTCCCAATGAGACTCGAATCGCGAGTTCATTCCGGCGTTGCTGCATACGGCCCAACATGAGACCAGCGAGATTGACGCAGGCAAGAACCATGAGAACAGCTACTGCCGCGAACGCAACCCACACGTAGCGGCCTCGGTCCCCAATAATGGAATCTTTCATGCCGGTAACAACGGCCGACCAACCCTTGTCGGTAGGGGGGAACTCGACTCCCAGCTGGCGCTGCACACTTGCCAAATCTGCCCGCGCTTGTTCCACGGTCTGACCTGCCCGTAGCCGCCCCACGCCGGCAAAGAACCGGGCGTCCCGAGCTCTCAACAGGAATGGATTAAGCTTCGCCGGTAACCAAATGTCGACCGTTGGAGAAACGAACGTAGGCGGCATGACCCCGACTATTGTGTAAGCATCAGAACCAAGCCGGAGTCTGCTTCCGATGGCGTGCGGTGAACGATTGAAGCGGCGGCTCCAGAAAGCATAGCTGATGACTACGGTATTGGGTCCACCCTCCACTTCCTCGTCAGGTTTAAACGTCCTCCCCAGCAATGGCTTCGTTTCGTAAACCGCAAAGAAGCGGGGCGCCACCGAGTACGTGCGGAGACGCTCGGGCGTTGTGCCGGTCCGATCTGTTTTAGTATCTGTGTACCAGCCTGAAATCGCTGTAAAGGTCCGATTCAGACGGTTCCAGTCCTCGATGCGAGCGGGCGCCATCAAGCTTGTCGCTTCGTGCTTACTAGCATTTGCCTCGAAAATGAAAACAAGACGGTCGCTGGCCGGATAAGGAAGCGGCTTGAGGAGGATGGTTGAGACGAAGGAGAATACCGTGGTGTTGGCAGCAATTCCACCGGCAAGCAAACCAATCGCCGCAACCGTGAAACTTGGCTTGCGAAGAAGCGAACGGAGAGTCATTAGCCATTGGGTCATGCAAAAGCTTACGCACGTCTTCGGCCATCTCCGTACCTTCCAGAAATTGCTCTAATTTCGGGCTTAACGAGAGGAGATCTGGGTCCTGAAAAGCGTTATCGATGTTCGTTCCTGGACACCGCCGTTCGATCCCGGGACGCCCTTAATCTCCTATGCCGCACAACTTCTCTCGCCATCCTTACTGTTCGAATTCGCAGGGCGATTTGCGATTTCGAACACTCAGACCTCACGGCTCTGCTTAAAACAGGCACTTTGGCCGATTCACGCTTTTGGTGCTTCACCTGCTGTTTAAACAACTGAACTGAGATTAGGAAATTCCCATGACTCAAACTCTTCGCTTCGCGATGCGTCAGTTGCTTGCTGCTCCGGGCTTTTGCTTGGCCGTGATTATTACCTTGGCGCTGGGCATCGGAGTGAACACTGCTGTGTTCAGCGTGCTCGATGGATTCCTTATCAGGCAGCTGCCCTATCCTGAGCCAGATCGAGTTGGGGCGCTCGTAACCCACATTGAGGGTTTCAACAAACGTACGAGCCAAATGGCCTCGGAAGAAAACAACAGCTTTGATGGCGCGTCCTGGCAGGTCATAAAGGAGAACTTAACTGGCGTTACGCTTGCCTCCTGGGGCGGCACAAGCGGCGTGAATCTGAAGTCTGACTCCGATGGAACCGTGCGTTATGTACACGAGAGTCGTGTATCAGCTAAGTATTTTGAGGTTCTGGGGATTCCGCTTTATCGGGGCCGCAGCTTCACTGAGAACGAAGATCGTCCACACGGGCCGCCCGTTGTTGTGCTGAGCTACGCACTTTGGAACTCGACGTTTCATGGCAATGGGCAGATTATTGGCAAGCTGATTCATCTGAAAGGTGAGCCATATACGGTAGTCGGTGTTCTGCCGGCGCAGGCGGTAGTGCCCAGCAGAGCAGATTTATTTACCGCACTTCAACCCTCGGCCAGCGGCGAGTGTGGCGGAGAGAACTGCGGTATCCTCCTTCGTTTAAAGCCAGGGGTAAATTGGCAGAATGTCGAAGCCCAGCTCAGGCATGTCCGACTTCCAAACATGGCGGGCTTTGAAAGGGAGACGCATGGAAGGACTTGGCTCTATGCTCATCCTTTGCAAGTGGAATTTGCGAATGGGCTTCAAAACAAAGTTTCAGTATTGATGCTGGCGGTTCTTTGTATCTTGCTGATTGCATGCGCCAACCTTGCTGGACTTACGCTGGTCCGCATGTCTCGCCGGGAACCGGAGCTTGCCACGCGCTTGGCGCTAGGGGCGTCTCGCTGGGTCATCGTACGGCAGATTTGGGCAGAAAATCTGCTGTTGGCTTTCTTGGGCGGAGCAGTTGGAGTTGGCTGCTCCGTAGTTGTTCTCCGCGTTTTCGAAAACATCTTACCTGAGTCGATGGTTCCAATAGGAGGGCTGTCATTGAATGCGCACGTATTGGCTTTTGCGATTGGTGCTACTCTCCTCACCAGCTTGCTCTTCGGTGCCTTGCCAGGGTTGCAGATTCGAGGGATCGATCTACGCTCTTCGATTGCTAGTGGAAGCCGGACGATTGCTCGTAGCGCTCGGCCATTTCGTCAGCTCTTGATTATTGGCGAAGTTGCGCTGACTGTGGT
>CALMAV010000587.1:7714-12613 GCA_937859895.1 uncultured Bryobacterales bacterium
GTTTTGCTTGCAGCGGCTGGTTTGATGGTGCGAACTCTTGTGCATCTTGAATCGCAGCCTCCCGGATTCGATCCACGTAACGTGATGACCGGCAAAGCGTCGCTGGAAGATGCCCGGTACCATGACGCAGGCGCTTTTCAGGCACTGCTCTCAAAGAGTGTTGCTGCCATGCGTGCTATTCCGGGCGTGGAAGAGGCGGCAGTCGGGTTGAGCGTTCCCTATGAGCGGGGTTTAAATGAGCCGATAGCCATTGTCGACGGAAAACATCCGGATCCGCAGACGGGTTCAAGCTTAAGTTACGTCACACCGGGCTATTTTGCTGCCTTGCGTATCCCGCTCTTGGCAGGGAGATCGTTAGCAGAGAGCGACACGAGTTCCTCACGGCCGGCTGTCGTTGTGAATGAAGCATTCAGCAAGTTGTTCTTTCATGAACCGGTGCCCGTGGGCCGACACATCCGCATGGGCGACCATACCTATACCATTGTCGGTATCGTCCGAGATGTCGCAAAAAGTCCCGGTATGCGACCGACCGCTCCTCTTGCCAGTGAGCCAGTTTTTTATGTTCCCGCAACTCAAATGCAACAGAGCGCCATAAACGGTGCACACATCTTTTTTCAACCGAGTTGGATCGTGCGCTCTCACGGTTGGGATCGATCAGAGTTGACACGACGAATGCAGGGAGCAATGGCATCGATCGACCCCAACCTCCCGTTCTCGGGCTTCTACTCAATGGACGAACTACTGAAGGAAACTCTACAACAGCAGAGAGTTGAGGTGCTGCTACTTACGACGCTATCGGGGCTTGCCCTGCTGCTCTCAGCTATCGGCATCTACGCGCTGGTCTCAAATCTGGTTGTGCAGAGAACACGCGAGATCGGCATCAGGATCGCTCTTGGCTCAACGATTTCTCAAGCGATGGTCCACATTGGCTCCTCCGGCTTTGGAGCAGCTGCGGTGGGCGTTGCTTGCGGAATCGGTCTCTCATTCCTCGTCCTGCGGATACTCAGCAGCGAGATCTATGGAGTGCACGTATACGATCCAGTCACGTTAATGCTTGTTCCGCTGTTGCTGATTTGCGTAGCTGCGATGGCAAGCCTTCTTCCCACACTCCGCATCACAAGATTACAACCGGCGGACACGCTGCGCGCGGAGTAATTGGGCAACAGCCGAAAGAGAGCGAAAGAGGGGAAAGAGAGGGACAGACGGAGTGAATATCTTAAACGCCTAGCCCTGAGGCTTAGACCTCTGTCGCGTTGGCAGGCATCACATGCTTGCCGATCAACAGCGCGGGTTTTTACGTCACAGCACGGGAAATCGAAAGCAGTAAATCTCTTTTAATCGAACTCAAGGGGAAGAGGAATTTCAATCGGCGAGCTTCTAGAGTATGAAATTCGTCGAAGGCCAGTGCAGAAGCTGGCATTGGTAGATAGGCCGCGTAAGCCTAGGGGAAATCTCCTCAGGTATTCACTCCGTCTGTCCCTATGACCTGTCCCATGACCTGTCCCTATGACCTCGCATGACCTCGCCTAGGGGAAATCTCCTCAGGTATTCACTCCGTCTGTCCCTATGACCTCTATGACTCTCACGACTGTAGCCCGCTAATACGTTGCGCGCGGATTAGTAGGCAACTACAAAGGGAGCGTCAACTTGGCCTCGCAGCCGGTTCCTTCAGCAACATTCTCCAGCGTGAGAAAGCCGCCGTGGGCTTCTACAATTTGCCGGCTCAGCACTAGTCCGATCCCTGAGCCCCCTCGTTTAGTGGTAAAGAAAGGTACGAAGAGATTCGCCGAATTTAAGATGCCCCGGCCCTCATCGCGAACAGTGATCTCTACTGAAGTGGCGTTCTGCTGTTGGCATAGATAGACTCCACCGCCCGTCTCCAGCGCTGCCTCCACTGCGTTTTTTAAGAGATTGATCAGAGCCAACTCGAGCTGGTCCACATCCCCTTGCACCGTAACTGGTGAGGCCTCTTCTACGTTGATGCGCATTCTCGTCTCAAGCCTCGCTACTCTTCGCAGCAAACCATTCAGCTCAACGGGCGCCATCTGCGGTGGCGGCATCTTCGCCAGCCGGGCATAGGTATTCACCAACCGGCTGAGTGCCTCTGAACGACTTGCTATGGTGCGAAGGCCACGCGCCATGTCGTCCGCCCAATCGTCCGGCTGGGGCTCTGCTTTCAGTAGCTCCTCCAGACTTTGTGCGATGGATTTAATAGGTGCCAAGGAATTGTTCAGCTCATGGCCTAGCACCCGAACCATGCGCTGCCAGGCTTGCAGCTCTTCTTCCCGCAAGGGTCTGGTGAGGTCGGCAATCACTAGCAACTGATGTGCTACGCCGGCCTCTCGAAACCGCCGCACTCGTATGCCCCAGCGCCCGTTCGCGCCCGGAAACTCCTTCTGCACTGTCCGTTCGGTATCGCCGGTCAGGTAGTCTGCCAGGCCCAACGAAACGGCTGCCCGGGAGAGCAGGCGTTCTGCCGGTTGCGCCAGCAAGCGCTCCCCAGCTCGATTGACCAGCCGTAAAGTCTGCTGTGGATCGAAAGCAAAGGCAGCGACATCGATCTCTTCCATGACCTTCCGCAGAAGCGCCGTTGCTTCCAGCGCACCGACTCGCTGATTGCGCAGAGTAGTGGCCATAGCGTTCACCTGCTGCATCACCTGGCTCATCGGCTCTTCGCTTTCGCCAACGCGGCCACGAATTGAGTAATCACCCTCGCGCATCGCTTCCAGAAGATTGGAGACAGTTCGCAAAGAGCTAGCTACGGAGTTACGAAGCGCGAAACAACAGCTCAGCCAGAAGAGTACGAGCAGAGTGCCGACCGTCCACTTCAACTGAGTTCCAAGAGAACTGGTCATAAGAAAAACACTACAAAGTACGATTGATGGAACGCCACCGACCAAAGCCAGCAGCAGGACGCGCGTAGTATGACCGAGCCTCATCTCTGCCCTCCATAATGGCTGGCCCGGGCCCGTCGCAACTAAATGCCGAACCTCTGCAGCCGCCTGTACAAAGCACTGCGGCTCAACCCCAGAGCGGTCGCAGCATGACTAACGTTTCCGTCACACCGGGCAATGGTCTTGCGAATCAGGAACTCTTCCACCTCTTCCAGACTCATGTCATCCAGCCGTGCAGGGCTTCTCACAGTGGGTCGCAGGGCTAAGTCGGCGGTCCGAATCAGGCTGCTTTCCGCCATCAGCACCGCCCGCTCCACCACGTGACTCACTTCCCTGACATTACCCGGCCAGTTATGTTCATGTAAGGCCTGCACCGCGGCTGTGTCAAAGCCCGTAATGGTCCGGCGATACCGTGCCGCGTAGATATTGAGAAAGTGATTGGCGAGCGGCAGAATATCTTCACGCCGATCTCGCAGCGGCGGCAATCGAATCTCAATCGTATTTAGACGAAAGAGCAGGTCTTGCCGGAAGCGGCCTTTGTCTACCTCTTCGCCCAACTCAGCATTCGTTGCCGAGATAATACGGACATCCACTTTCTTGGTTTTCGAAGAACCAACACGTTCCATCTCGCCGGTTTCAAGAACACGCAGCAGCTTGGCCTGCAGGTTCAGCGGCACGTTCGCAATCTCATCAAGGAACAATGTTCCGGTGTCCGCAAGCTCAAACCGCCCAATGCGATCAGCCTTGGCATCAGTAAACGCGCCTTTGACGTGCCCGAACAGTTCACTCTCAAATAAGTTGTCCGGCAATCCCCCGGCATTCACGGTCACCATCGGCTTAGAAGATCGGCTGGAGATAGCAAACAGAGTCCGTGCGACTACCTCTTTGCCCGTGCCGGGTTCCCCGCTGATCAGCACGTTAGCGTCCGATGGCCCAACTCGCGCAATGACGTCGAGCACAGGCTGCATAGCAGGTGACCGGGTGATGAGCGTGGGCAGGTTCTCGCCTTGGAGAATGCGATTTTCCAGCTCGAGACGATGGCTGCGTCGAAGCGCCCGGCTTAACTCCAGCTGTGTGCGGACAATGGAAGATAGCCGTTCATTCTCCCAAGGCTTCTGAACGAAGTCGCGCGCTCCGTTGCGCATAGCCCGAACCGCTAACTCGACACTGCCCCATGCAGTTAAAACCACCACCGGCAGAGTCGGATCGAGCGATTGCACACTGGACAAAAGTTCCAATCCCTCTTCGCCAGAGGTTGTGTCGCGCGTATAATTCAAATCCAGAAGCGCCAAGTCAAATTCGTGATGCTCCAGCATCTGCAAAGCCTGCTTCGGCGATTCAGCAGATGAACATTTGTATCCATCGCGCTTCAGCAGCAACTGCAATGCTTCCAGCACAGCCGGCTGGTCGTCGCATAGCAAGATGCGAGTCTGTGGCGCGGCAGCATTCATAACGGGCGCTGGATCAATCCATCTTCGATATGAATGATGCGATTGCCGTACTCGGCATTCTTCTCGCTATGCGTGACTTGAATGATCGTGACCCCTTCACTGTTCAAGGTCTTGAACAGATCCATGATCTCTTTGGCTTGATTCGAGTGCAGATTGCCTGTGGGCTCGTCTGCCAGGATTAGCTTCGGTTTGGCGATCATGGCCCGCGCAATGCCAATTAGCTGCTGTTGGCCTCCGGAGAGCTGATTGGGGAACAAGTCTTTTTTTCCGACGATATGAAAGCGATCAAGAGTCTCACAGACGATGCTCTTTCGGTCAGACGATTTAACGTTTCGGTAGGAAAGCGGCACCTCCAGGTTCTCGTACACGGTCAACGAATCCAGCAAGTGATAGCTCTGGAAGACAAACCCGATATAAGCCTTATTCAGCGCCGAGCGAGCTTTCTTATCCAGGTTGCCAACGTTGTTGCCAAACAAAGAATATTCGCCGCTCCAATCCATGTCGTACATGCCCAGCAGATGCAGAAGCGTGGATTTACCTGCGCCCGACGGTCC
>CALMAV010000587.1:12623-15033 GCA_937859895.1 uncultured Bryobacterales bacterium
AAGTCACCCTCTGGAATATCCAGGTTGATGTTGCGCAACAGATAAGTGCGCGTCAGACCTTGTCCAATTGACTTCTCAACATCTCGTAACGAAATCATTGGGTGAGGGCAGCGAAGTCGCTGTTCTCCTCGACCACCTGACCGTCGAATAGATGAATGGAACGGTCTGCATGGCGCGCATACCGCTCATCATGGGTCACCATACAAATGGTTGCTCCATTCCTGTGCAACTCACGCAGAAGCTCCATCACCTGTTCCCCGTTTTGTGAGTCCAGGTTTCCGGTAGGCTCGTCAGCAAGCAGGATGGAGGGGTCGCCACTCAACGCCCGGGCTACTGCCACACGCTGTTGCTGACCACCGGAGAGTTGTGATGGATAATGCTTGATCCGGTGCGACATGCCAACCCGCTGCAGAGCCTGATGTACGCGCTCCCGACGCTCGTTCGAACTCATGCCGCGATAGGTGAGAGGCAATTCGACATTTTCGTATACGTTCAAGTCGCCAATCAGGTTGAAGGCCTGGAAGATAAAGCCGATCTCGCGATTGCGAATGCGCGCGCGCTCAGACAGCTTCAGCTCCTGCACCGGGGTACTGTTCAGCGTATACGTTCCCGCACTGGGCGTATCCAGCAGTCCAAGGATGGCGAGCAGCGTCGATTTGCCGCACCCGGATGGGCCAGAAATCGAAACGTATTCGCCACGCTGGATATCGATATGAATCCCGGACAAAGCATGGGTCTCAATCTCGTCGGTTACGAATACTTTAGTCAGTCCTTGTATATGAATGAGGGGCTGAGGTGAATCCATTGATTATCGTCCTGCTTTCCTGAGAGTTCAAACTTTAGTGACTGAGGCGGATGCGGTTGTAGCTGTCATATTGGCCCATGTCAGAAAGGATCACGCGGTCTCCTACTTGCAGTCCGCTGCGAATCTCGACTGTGTTGACGGACGTCCGCCCTAGCTTTACCTGCACTCGGCTCGCGCCGGACCCATCCGGGTCGATCTTAAATAAGCCGACCGTTGCCTCAGGCTCGCCGGAAACGGGACGCTCCATGTAGACGACGTTATTCAAACGTGCGATCTCCACCGTGCCATCGACACTCAGCTCCGGCCGCGCTCCTTCCGGCAACTTGCCTTGCAGAAACACATCAACACCGACACTGCCGTTCAGGGCAGCCGGATCAATGCGCACCACACGACCAGGCACAATGCCGTTTCGAGTATCGACAAAGGCGTCCATGCCAATCCGAACATCTTTCATCTGCGTTTCAGGGATCTGCACCACGGCCTTCAGCTTGGTTGGGTCAGCTACCTTGGCGAGCAATGTTCCCGCTGTCACACGCTGGCCAACCTCCACATCTACCTCCTGCAACACGCCGTTCACGCCGGCACGAATGGTTAACTGATCCACTTGCTTCCGTTTCAATTCATACGCCGCGCGAGCACTCTGTATCGCTACTTGCTGCGCTTCCACTTGGGCTCCAATTGATTGGTCTACGATGCTGAGGCGCTGCTTCTGAAGTGCCACACGGCTCTCCAGCTGATCTGCTTGCGTCACGGAAAGTCGTGATGCCAGCTCGCTTTGAATCTTGAATCCGGTCAGCGCCAGATCGCGGTCGGCGGTGACTCGCGCTTGTTTGTACTGACCCTCCAACTCGGCCAGGCTCGCGCGTTGATCCAGCTTGTCGCTTTCGAGCTTCACCCGTAAGTTCGCAAGACTCGCTTCTTCCTGTTTGCACTGCCACTCGGCCTTCTCGGCCTCTAACTCGAGATCGGGATTACTGAGCACCAGGATCACGTCATTGGCCTTGATGAAATCGCTGCCGGCGCGCCGAACTACTTGAACAACACGGGAGTCAACCGCCGCATTGATCCAGTAGATTTGTTCCGGCTTCAGTACGCCTAACCCGTGAACTTGCAGTTCCATGGGACCGCGCTTCACGGTGCCAGGCCAGAGCCCGTTCATCTCAACCGAAGGCGCAGCAGGCTTCAACCGGGCCACAAGCACGGTAGTGCTGCCAACAATCAACAGCGCAGCTACAATCCACAGCGCACGGCGGATCTTCCGATTCCGCAGCACTTCACTTCCACGAGGTACATCCATAATGATCGATCTTCGTAGTGCACGTTAAAGGCCAGCCTCAAACAAAGTTAAAAGGCTAGCATTTCCCATACTTTTACAGGTGCAACCCTCATCTGCAACTGTCCGATTTTGGGATTGGCTGTCCGGCCACAGATCAACACAGATGAACACTGATCTTGGTAATAGCTCTTGACTGTGGACGCTCTTGCGTGTACTCTCCTAGACAACTAGGAGAGGAATAGATGCCACGAGACGCTCTGCAGGGAACTCTTGATCTGCTCATCCTCAAAACGCTTGCTCGTGGACCCGAGCACGGCTACGGTATTACG
>CALMAV010000588.1 GCA_937859895.1 uncultured Bryobacterales bacterium
ATTAAGCATCGGCGAAGATAACACGTTTTATCCTTACTGCTCGTGTGGGGCAGCGCCGCAAGACAAAAAGTATGTGGGCGAAGATTCGGAAACCCGCATCGGACATCGCAACTCCATCCGTGAGTTCGTCACGATCAATCGCGGCACGGCGGGCGGTGGCATGGTTACTTCGGTCGGAAACGACAACCTGCTAATGGCTTACGTGCATGTCGCGCACGATGTTCTCATCGGCAATAGCTGTGTGCTGGCGAACGGCGTCACATTCGCAGGCCACGTAGTTGTCGAAGATTTTTCAAACATCGGCGGACTGAGTGCCATCCACCAATTTGTGCGGATTGGGCGTCATGCAATGGTGGGCAGCTACAGCGTGATCAAACAGGATGTACTTCCGTTTTCGATTACTGCATCCGAACATGAGGCTCGAGTGTTCAGCGCGAACCGCGTGGGTTTGGAACGGAGTGGTTTTGCGACCGAAACAATCGACTCGCTCAACACTGCTCTGCGTACCTTGACACGCGCAGGCCTCAATACTTCTCAGGCGCTGGCTCGCATTGAGGACGAGATGCCGCCCAACGAAGCCGTTGGCGAGCTGCTGCGCTTCATCCGCACTTCCCAGCGAGGGTTCCTGAAGTAAGTATGGCGGCGACGACTGGCAGTGCTCCACGCTACGGAATGATCGCCGGCAACGGACGCTTTCCGGTGTTAGCGCTGGAGGTAGCGCAGCGCGAGGGCCATCAAGTCGTCGTTATTGCAATTGAGAACGAGGCCTCACCGGCGATTGCCAGTCTTACTCGGACGCTGCACTGGATCAACATCGGCCAGCTAAGCAAGCTGATCGATATCCTGAAGCGCGAAGGCATCACCGAAGTGATGATGACTGGGCAGGTAAAGCATGTCAGCCTTTTCTCTGACATCAAGCCAGACTGGCGATTGTTGAAGCTCCTAACTTCGCTCCGCGAGAAGAATACGGCGGCGCTGATTGGCGGCGTTGGTGGCGTACTGCGGCAGGAAGGCATCGAGCTGGTGGACTCTACACGACTGCTGAAGCATCTGCTGGCGCCTGCCGGCGTGTTAACCAAGCGTAAGCCGGACAAGGAAGAGTCGTCCGACATTCAATATGGACGTCGCTTGGCAACGGCGCTGGCAACGGCCGATATTGGGCAAAGTGTTGCCATTAGCGAGAAGGCCTGTGTGGCAGCCGAGGCGATGGAAGGCACCGACGCTATGCTCCGACGCGCCGCAAGCTTGACCGCAGGCAGACCGTTGCGTTTGATAAAAGCTTCCCGCGGGCGCTCGCACTTGCTGTTTGACGTGCCGGTAGTGGGCCCAACAACTATCGACATCATGCGCGAGACCGGCACTACTGCCTTGGGGTTGGATGCAGGAAGAACTTTGCTGCTCGACAAAGCCGACATGCTGGACCGCGCTGACCGGGCCGGCATCGTCATTGTGAGTCATCCGCCGCTGGAGCCCAACGTCTAATGACTCGCGTGCGTGCGGCAGTTGTCGGGGTCGGTTCTTTCGGGCGACATCATGCACGAGTAGTCAGTCAGCTACAAGATCAGGTGGAGCTTGTTGCCGTCGTTGATAGCGACGCGGACCGGAGAGCGCAAATTGCCGCCGAGTATGGGCGCGCTGCACTTCCAGATCTCCAAAGCTTGGCGGGTTTGACTGGCAAAATCGACGCGGCAATTGTCGCCACGCCGACGCGTCTTCATGCTGAAATGGCCGCGCGGTTGCTTCAGACGGGAACCGATGTGCTAGTCGAGAAACCGATAGCGGATGTTGCATCAAAAGGGGAACTGCTCATCGAACTCGCCCAGCGGCATGGCCGAGTCTTGCAGGTCGGTCATCTGGAGCGCTTTAATCCGGCTGTTGTGGCACTGGAACAGGCGCTGACCATTCCGCTCTTCTTTGAGGTGCATCGCCTTAGCGTGTTCAGCCCTCGCAGCTTAGATGTGGACGTTGTGCTCGACTTGATGATCCATGACCTGGATATCGTCCTCAGCTTCGCGCGGCAGATGCCGTCGGAGATTCATGGAGCCGGCATCTCAGTTCTGTCTTCCAAAGTCGATATTGCTAATGTGCGCCTCGTTTTCCCGTCAGGCTGCATCGCTAATTTGACGGCGAGCCGCGTCTCCACCGAGCAGGTGCGTAAGCTACGGCTCTTCCAGCCCGGCGAGTACATCTCCCTCGATTACAAGCGCCAGGATGCGAGCCGACTTGCTGTTTCGAAGGAGACGCAGCAGATTGGGTTCCAATCGTTGCCGGTGGTTGCTGCCGAGCCGCTTGCCGAGGAGTTGCAGAGCTTCTTCGATTGTGTGCGTACCCGGGCTCAGCCCCGCGTCGGGGGCCGGGAAGGGACGAATGCCTTACTGGTAGCCGAGACAATTCTTGCTAAAATCAAGTCGCACGGCGAACTGGTGGCCGAAACCGTTCGCGCAGCTCGTGTTTTTCCAGCCGTATGACAGACCAGACTCGGACTCCGGATACTGCCTCCGCTGTTCCGGCTGCGGCCGCAGATCCCGAAGCGCCGCAGCTCAAGCTGTTGCTGGACTGGGAGGGTGGCAGACGTCCAAATTACTGGCTTCTTGTTATCGCCGGCTCGCTCGCCCTACATCTTCTCTTCTTTGGCATAGCCGTTCAGATGCCGGCACTTATCGAGCGAACTGAGCCGCCATCTCACGCAATTGCCACTCACCACATTCCGCTTTATTTACCCCCGGACGTTCTCACTCAGCGTGCGCCGAACCGCAAAGAGTTGACCAGAAGCATTGATCTGGCTGATTTAGTAGCAACCCCTAGCGAGCAGGCACGGCGGGGAGCGCCTAACCGTAGCGCCAAGCACTTTGAGCTTCCAAAGCAAATTACTCCTAAGCCCGTGGCCAAAGCTCTTCCGCCAACGCCTGTTGTGCCTCCGCAGATTGTGGCCGAGGTGCCCCCTGCTGTAGAACGGTCACAGACTCCCCAGACTAGTCCGCCACCGCCTAAGTCAAATACCACGGCCAGCCTGATACCTCCTCCGGCGAAGCCGGGTCCGTTCCAGAATGTTGAGCCGGACGCGCCTATCAACAATCCCAACCCAACACTGCGACCCCCGCATGTTGACCTACGAGGTGAGTCTCCTGGTCTTACGCCGAGTCGCGATGGCCACCAGATGGCAATGAGCGACGATAACCCTCTGAATGCGGCTCCAGGTACTCCGGGAAGCATCGGCAACACCGGTGAGCGCCATGCAGCCATCGAGCTCAAAAGCGATCCACAGGGGACAGATTTTAAGCCCTATCTCACCCGCATTCTGGGGATTGTGCGTGCGAACTGGAAGCGTGTGATTCCTGAGAGCGTGCGGGAAGGTTCGACTAGCGGACGCACTACTGTTGAGTTCGTCATTAACCGCGATGGACAGATTCCGAAGATGGTGACCGCAAACTCTTCCGGCTCATCGTCTCTGGATCGTGCCGCTGTGGTGGGCTTGAGCATGTCCAATCCGCTGCCACCCCTGCCGCCTGAGTTTAAAGGTCTTCAGGTCCGGCTTGCATTCTCCTTTGACTACAACATGCCGGCAGCCCGATGATCAGCTTACGGACGGCGTTGGTGCTCTACGGCACTTTGGTTGCGATTGCACTAGCAGTGTTGCATGGGCAAATGCTATACCTCGCTATTGTGATTATTGGAGCTTTGGCGGCCAAGTCCGCTCTGCACTCCTACCGGGCAAAGCTGGAGGGGAATGCCCACACTGATCTCGGAGTCAAGCAGGAATAATCTTTACCCCACGAACGGAACGAACGTGCGCCGGTTTCGTTACGACGAGTCAGAATTTCCCTACAGTTGAAAACCGCCAAATTATGTTATCCGTTGATTTACGCATGTTTCCGCGTAAAACTACAAAGTCGGGTTGACCTGGAGGTCAGGGTTGAGAAAGTCGGCATTAATAACAGGGATTACCGGGCAGGACGGCTCTTATTTGAGCGAACTGCTGCTGTCAAAGGGATATACGGTGCACGGGATTGTGCGCCGGAGTTCCAGCTTCAATACTGCGCGTATAAATCACATCTACGAAGATCCACACGAGGCGGGCCGACGCCTGGTGTTGCATTATGCCGATTTGTCTGACTCGACCGGGCTGCGACGGGTTGTTGAGGCTGCTCAGCCTGATGAAATCTTCAACTTGGGTGCGCAATCGCATGTCAAGGTGTCATTTGAAAATCCGGAGTACACCGCCGATGCGGACGCGATGGGAACGCTGCGTCTGCTGGACTGCGTGCGGGACCACTGCCAGCACACCAAGCGGGAAGTACGGTTCTATCAGGCAGGTTCATCCGAAATGTTCGGGGCAGCAAATCCACCTCAGAGCGAGAGTACGGCTTTCTACCCACGAAGTCCATATGCAGTTTCCAAGGTTGCCGCACATTGGTACGGCATCAACTATCGAGAAGCTTACGGACTGTTCATCACAAACCGAATCCTGTTTAACCACGAGTCACCGCGGCGTGGCGAAACCTTTGTCACTCGCAAGATCACGCGGGCAGTCGGTCGGATCAAGGAAGGCTTACAAGACAAGCTGTATCTGGGAAACCTGGATGCGCGGCGCGACTGGGGCTTTGCCGGCGACTATGTCGAGGCAATGTGGAAGATGCTCCAGCACAGTGAGCCTGGTGATTTTGTCGTAGCCACCGGCGAAGCCTACTCGGTCCGAGAGTTTCTCGAAGAGGCGTTTTCACACGCCGGCCTCAATTGGGAGCGCCATGTTGAGATCGATCCTTCCTACTTCCGCCCAACTGAAGTGGACTATCTGCTTGGAGACTCCAGCAAAGCGCGTAAGGCACTGGATTGGGAGCCGAGGACCAGTTTCAAGACTCTTGTCCGCATGATGGTGGACAACGATTTGCGCCTGGCTTCGGATGAGCGCCTGGTGCATGATAAGAAGTACGTAACGTCCGATCCCAGGCGCTAACAGATGGAACGAACCAGCCGGATATTTGTTGCCGGACATCGTGGACTTGTGGGGTCTGCTATTGTCCGGAAACTTCAGCAGCAGGGCTATAAAAATCTCATTCTGAGATCGCGCTCCGAGTGCGATTTATACTCGCGCGACTCGGTGGAAGCACTTTTCAAAGCCGAGCAGCCCGAATACGTCTTCCTGGCAGCTGCCAAAGTGGGCGGAATTCTGGCTAATGCTACTTATCCGGCTGACTTCCTACGCGACAATTTGCTGATCGAGCTTAACGTAATCGATGCTGCCTGGCGGCATGGCTCGAAAAAACTGGAGTTTTTGGGTTCGTCTTGTATTTATCCGAAGTTTGCTCCGCAGCCGATGAAGGAGGAGCATCTGCTTACCGGTGCTTTGGAGCCCACCAACGAGTGGTACGCGATAGCAAAGATCGCTGGTATCAAGCTCTGCCAGGCGTATCGGGCACAGTACGGCTTTGACGCGATTAGCCTGATGCCGACAAACCTTTATGGACCAGGGGACAACTTTGATCTGAAGAGTTCGCACGTGATGCCGGCCCTGATCCGTAAGTTTCACGACGCGCAGTCGGAAGGACACTCGGAAGTCTCGGTCTGGGGAACTGGAACGCCCAAGCGCGAGTTCCTTCACGTAGATGATCTTGCCTCGGCTGCCATCTTTCTCATGCAGCACTACAGCGATGCTGGGATCGTTAACGTTGGAACCGGCGTGGATGTGACAGTTAGCGAGTTGGCGAACCTAATCGGCCGGGTTGTTGGATTCAAAGGCAGGCTAACATTTGATCCATCGAAGCCGGATGGAACCCCTCGTAAACTGCTGGACGTCACTCGGCTTCATTCACTTGGGTGGAAGCATTTCATTGACTTGGAGCAGGGTGTTCGTTCCACCTACGAGTGGTTTCTCCAGAATGCAGAGTCGGCTCGACTCGTTACAGTCTGAGTCGCAGCCCTACGTTCAGCCTGCGCTGGTCTTACACTGGAAATATGCTTCTCCGTTTTGGTCTGATCCTTGGAATTGGGCTGACAAGTCTCCATGCCCAGCAGGCTGCATTACGGCCTGCTCCTCCGCTGACGTTTTCGCTTCCTCAAGAAGGTCAGAAAACGTTAAGTCAGTACCGCGGCAAGGTTGTCGCACTTGAATTTATCCTGACCACGTGTATGCACTGCCAAGCCGCTGCCAAGGTAATGACTAAGCTGCAGAACGAGTTTGGGACCAAAGACCTGCAAGTTCTGGACTTAGCAATTAATGGGCTGGACGAGGGGCGAGATGCAAAGGCAGCTAATGCCTTGGTGACAGACTTCAGTTCCACCTACCAAGCTGGGTTTCCGGTTGGATGGGTACAGCGGGAAGCGATGCCGGCCTTTATGGGCGTTAGTGTGATGGAGCGTTCGGTAGTGCCTCAGCTCGTTTTAATTGATCGCAACGGAGTCATTCACTACCAGACTCCTCCCATGGGCGATGAGCATTCGATGATGGAGAGCACGATTCGGGAGCGGATTCAGGAGCTGATTACAATGCCCCTGAGTGCCGCCAAAGCAAAAACTACAGTGAGAAAACGAAGCTAGCCGCTGATTAGTAC
>CALMAV010000589.1 GCA_937859895.1 uncultured Bryobacterales bacterium
TCACCGAATGGTCTGGCTGCTGCTGGAGTACGCGGGTGAGCAACGCGACGGCTTCGGGAGCCGTCCCGCCATCGGTCATGACATGAGGAAACACGAACGAGCCTTGAGGGTTCCGCATCTCCGACGGCACTCTTAGATACGCAGAATCTTCGGGAGTCTTACCGTTATGAACAACGCCGATCGGAATTTCAGGCCTGCCGTAAAATGTGTTGACCAGGTTCACATAGGGGGCTGCAAAACGGTTGTCCTTTGAGATGGTGACCGCCAGCAACTCCACCTCACTCCGATTCTGCATTGCATGAATCATTGCCATCGCCAGAGCGTCATCAATATCGTTGCCGATATCAGTATCAAGAATCAGTCGTACAGGCTCGGCTGCGGACAGCAATGGCAGCAGTAGTGCAAAGGCTGCAGCGCAGATCAATCGAGTAAGGGAGGGAGCCGATGGGATGAACACGCCTAAGTTATACTATGAAAGTTCACCCACCCTTGCGGATGTGGCGGAATTGGCAGACGCGCTAGATTCAGGTTCTAGTGGGGGAAACTTCGTGGAGGTTCAAGTCCTCTCATCCGCACCAACTCAGTACTTACTTCAGCAGCCCTTTGATAGCTGTTCCCACCGTTTTATTGACCGCCCCTTTGGGAATCAGGCGCTCCAGTAACCCGAGATCAGCCTCAATTGTAATATCCTGATCCGTGACATCGACCATTCCCTTGATCGGCGTTTTCAAGAGCCCCATCTTTGCATTCAGCGAAAACGTAAGCGTCGACCCTTGCCAGCTTCTGCGCTCATCAACTAACTGCATTGGAATGGCTGCAATGCCCTTCATCATCTCGTCAAACGAGCGATCCACGGCCTGCATCACCTCCTGTTTCGACCGATCATGCGCGACTGTTACACGTATCAAACGAAAGTTCTCCCCTGGACTTTACTATGGCATCCGAAGCTTTTTTCAACCGCGTGATTGTCCCTGATGCGAAATAAGCTAGGCACTGCTTTAGTTAGACAAAACTACAAACTTGACTGGCAACGGTTTTTGGCTGGATTGAAGACGTCAGAACCGCAGAATGTGATGTCTGAATTAGTTCTCAACATCTCGATTCATTTCAACGGAAACGCCGACTTCTAGCACTTGGTGCTGACTCCTTCCAAATCGAGCTCGATTTCCGAGTGGCCGAGGATCCAGTAACAAGCACAATATATTAGGCGCGATCCAAAACACCAGGCACATTAACGCAGGAACGGTGCAGAGGGCAGGCCAGTGCCGTAAATGCAGTAACGCTGGTGCGCGGCACCCACAGGCAACCCAAGGCACCTTAATCTTAATGGGCGGGTCCTTCGAAGATAGAATGTCTTCGTGGCTGATACAAACAATGCCTCCTATCTTATTAACACGGCGTTCCTAGGCATTTCTCGCCGTGCTGAATCTGTAGATCGTAAGACCCTCGTTCAAACTTTCGTTGATTTGGGGCCATTGATCCCGGTTCTGTCGTCCCGAGATCACCAGATTATCTATGGACGCAGAGGTACAGGTAAGACTCACGCGCTTCTCTATGTAACAGAACAGTCACGAGATCAATTGGGAGTTCCAGTATACGTGGACCTCCGCAATATGGGCTCATCTGGAGGCGTATACGCCGACACGCAAATTCCCCTTGGCCAGCGTGCCACGCGCCTTTTACTAGACGTTCTTGCCTCGGTACACGAGGCGCTCCTAGACTACGTAGTAGCGTCGGATTTAGATCTGACCGCGCTAGGCCCAATCTTAGATAAGCTTGGGGAGGCAATCACCGAGCTTGAAGTAGTTGGGGAAGTCAAACGTGAAGTCAAGGAGGTAGTTAATTCAAATCAGAAAGACGCGTCTGGAATAGAACTAACACTTGCTACAAAGGCTAGCTTTGAAGCAAGCCACAGCCGCAACAGAGAAGAGTCTTCCAAATCAGTGGGGCGACTGGAAGAATCTGGTTTGTTAACCTACCGCGTGCATTTTGGCAGTGTCAACAAAACGCTGTCCGAGCTAGTTAAGGCCATACTTCCTCGTCGATTGCTCGTTGTGTTAGACGAGTGGAGCACGATTCCCCTAGAGCTGCAGCCGTATTTGGCAGATCTAATCCGACGTGCAATGTTTCCTATTTCTGGACTAACAGTCAAGATCGCCGCAATTGAACAGCGCTCAAATTTTAAAATCGGTGCATCTGCAGAGTATACCGGGATTGAGATCGGTGCTGATGCTTCTGCTGACGTAGATCTTGATGATTACATGGTGTTCGACAACAACGCCGAACGTGCAATCGAGTTCTTTGAGCAACTTCTCTTTAAGCACTACTCGTCGGAAACGGCTCGCAAGCCAGAATTCAAAGACCCTGAGTCTCTGATTCAGGCTGCCTTCACTCAACAGAACGCATTTGAGGATTTTGTGCGGTCCGCAGAAGGGGTGCCCCGCGATGCTTTCAATATTTTGTCGATCGCCGCCCAGAGGAGCCTCCAGGACAAAATTTCGATCCCAACCGTTCGCGTAGCTGCAAGAACTTGGTTTCAGAGAGACAAAGAAAGCACCGTCCGGTCAAACCCCCAAGCCGAACAGCTACTTCACTGGATTGTAGACGATGTAATCGCGCACAGGCGTGCACGAGCCTTCCTTCTCCGATCAAATACAAGACATCCTCTCATTGATGCGCTGTTTGATGCTCGTGTGCTGCATATCATTAAGAGAAGCATATCCGGACATGATGAACCGGGAGCTCGATACGACGTCTACAAGCTAGACTATGGATGCTATGTAGACCTGCTTGCGACTACAAAAGCGCCGGAGAAGCTACTTGATCTGGATGATGATTCAGGTGCTGCAGTAAGTGTTCCGTCTGATGATTACAGGGCGATTCGCAGAGCCATATTGCATATTGACCGATTCCACGAACGCCCTCGATTGCTGAACAACGATAGAGATGCTTGACGTTTAGCGGTCGGAATAGGAATCCTGAACGGTTTCGGCGAAGCTACCCAAAGCAAAAGATTGTCCTGTCTAGGGTTAAATGTCCAGCAAGATGCCGTTCCGCATAGCTCCTAAACCGCAGGCCGTCCGAAAATAAGCTTCACAGAACCCGCAATATTCCGGGTGAGGTGCATAGTTCTACGCCAGGTATTTGCGAAATGAAGTGGCTTCAGACTTGATAAGGTTCTTAAGACCTGCGAAAGGTTTAAGCGCCACAGCCGCCCACACTCAATACCGCTGAACAATCACCTCGCGAAACGTCTTGCGAAGCGCATCCCGAGTAGACGACAAATCTCCAGCATCCTTCACCGGTCCGATAATCACCCGGTAAATCTTGACGTTCCCCGGCTTTGGAACAGCGTGGGCATGGAAGCCTTTCTTGTGTAGAACATCCGCTACCGCCTCGGCTTCGTCCTTACCCACAGCAGCAACCTGCAGGTACTCAGAGCCAGATTGCGGGACGTACCCGGTCTCTACCGCCTCGGATTTCGCTTCAACTTCGGCCATCGGTACCGGCTTAGCGGCAGGCCGCTTACGGCTACCGAGAACCGCCGACCCAGCCAAAGGCTTCGCCACCGTGGGTTCAGGGTCAGAGTTACTTTGTGGCGAGGCGGCAGTGCCCTCCGGCTCAAGCGTTCGAGTTTGTCCTCCGGCTTTGGGACTATCGGTTTTGATCTCCGCAGTCGGGGCAACAGCCGCTGCTGCCTTCTTCTCACCATTCCCACGACCAACCAGGAACCCGCCTGTGAAGGAGACTCCCAGCAAAATCGCAATCACCAGAAAGATACCAATCAATTGCTTGTTGCCGAGCAGGATCTCTGTTTCGTTCTCGCCGGTTTGCAACATTTCTATCTTGGATTGTACTGGAGTTTAGGAGGGCTTGAAATGGTAACCTGACGGAATAGTTCAAGTATTTCCTATGCATTTACCATCCCGGTCAGCCGTAGTGTGCAATGTCTGCGTGCTGACCTCAGCAGCGTTGCTGACGCTTTCCATTTCCTGCACCTCCTACACACAAAAAGCGCAAGCGGCTGACGCGGCGAAACCAATGACTTTGCTGACGGGCATGCCGGCAGTGGCTGATCCAGCTAACCTCTACTCGGCCGATGCGCCCGGCATGGTCAGTTCAGTAGCCAAGGGCTTTCCCACCAGGGTGTACGTTCCCAATTCCAAAAGCGACACCGTAGATGTGATCGATCCGGCAACTTACAAGATTGTCGGACATTTTGCTCTTCCCAAGCATGGCAAGCGCTTGCTGGAGCCGCAGCATGTGGTGCCTTCTTACGACCTGAAGCGTCTGTGGGTAGCACAGGACCTGGGTGATCAGCTAACTGCTATCGATCCGGCAACAGGCAAGCCAGGCGAAACGATTCAGGTTGATGATCCGTACAACATGTACTTTACGCCCGATGGCAAGTACTCGATCGTTATGGCAGAGCGCGAAAAACGGATCGACTTCCGTGACGCGCAGTCGATGCAGGTAGTCAATAAGGTTCCAGTTAACTGCGCCGGTGTGAACCACGCTGACTTCTCAGCAGACGGGCGTTACATGCTGGCCACGTGCGAGTTTTCAAGCGAGATGATCAAGGTAGATGTCGAAGGCCAGCGGGTGCTGAAACATCTGCCGCTGGAGCCCAAAGGCATGCCCCAGGACTGCCGTACCTCGCCCGACGGCAAGGTGTTCTATGTCGCAAATATGGACGCAAACGGAGTGCATATTATCGATGGCGAAGCATTCCGGCAAATTGCTTTCGTGCCAACCGGTAAGGGAGCACATGGACTCTACTTCAGCCGCGATTCCAAGTACTTGTATGTATCAAATCGCGGAGAAGGTTCGGTTTCTCTCATCGACCTGGCGACGCGCAAGGTAGCGACGAAGTGGCATATTCCCGGCGGCGGCAGTCCGGACATGGGTGGCGTCTCGGCTGATGGGAAATCTCTGTGGCTTTCGGGCCGTTATAACAGCGAGGTCTACGTGTTCGACACGAGCAATGGCAACCTCCGGGCACGTATCAAAGTAGGCGACGGACCCCACGGGCTGTGCTTCTATCCGCAACCGGGCCGCTACTCGCTCGGCCATACCGGAAACATGCGCTAGTGTCTGACCTTCCAGAACCCTGGCTACGCGGGCCAATCGAGGGCGTTCACCCTTTGATCATGCCTCTGTTCTTCTCCTTTGCTCAGGTGAGAGAAGACTTGGCGCGGCACACGGCCGGTCTTTCAGACGAGCAGGTTTGGCGGGTTGTTGGGAAAACTTCGATAGGGTTTCACTTGCAGCACCTCTCGGGCAGTGTCGATCGGTTAAGTACTTACCTGGCGGGAGGCTCACTGACAGATCAACAGCTCCAGCAACTCCGTGATGAAGGCAAGGTGCGGCAGACTCTACCGGAGCTGCTCGCAGCCATTGAGGCGACAATCGAACGGACAGAAGATCGGTTGCGAGCCATCGATCCAACCAACCTTTATCAGGGACGAACGGTAGGCCGACAAGCTTTGCCAACCACGGTCATCGGCTTGCTCGTGCATTTGTCGGAGCACACACAGCGCCACTTAGGGCAGGTGGTCACGCTGTCCCAAGTGCTGCGGCACGACCCCTGATGTCCAGCTTCACGCAGCTTCTGCGACACAATCGCAACTACCGGTTTACGTGGTTGGGACAGATTGTCAGCGAGGTTGGCGACCACTTCAACAACATCGCTGTCTTAAGTCTGGCCGTTGAGGAAACGCACAATGGTGGCGCAGTAGCCGCAGTGATGCTGTCGCGTGCCATTCCGGCTGTGCTCGCAGGCCCACTGGCGGGCGTACTGCTGGACCGGTTTGACCGCAAGCGAATCATGATCGCCAGCGACTTAGTGCGCGGCGTAATCGCTCTCGGATTTATTCTGGCCGTTAGCTACCACCAGGTTTGGCTGCTCTGCCTCCTCAGCGGTTTGCTAATGCTGGCGTCCCCATTCTTTACTGCCGGACGGTCAGCCATTTTGCCGTCAATTGCTACACGCGAAGAGCTGCACACGGCTAACTCCCTGACCCAAACTACCGGATGGATGACGCTCGCCGTCGGAGCCTACTTTGGAGGTACTACGGCAGCGCGTTTCGGCTATCAACTCGCGTTTGTCTTTAACTCACTCTCGTTCTTTTTTTCAGCTCTGTGCATCTCCAGGCTGCGCTCAACCACGGGTAATTTCCGCGCAGTATCTGCCGCACGAGATGGGGAGTTGGACGAGACAGAGGTGGCGCGGCCCTGGTCTGAGTATCGGCAAGGGTTGGCCTATATGCTCCGAAGCCCGCTGATTCTGGGCATTGCTCTCATTGCCGTTGGCTGGGCCAGTGGAGGAGGCGCCGCACAGGTCCTGTTCACCCTGTTCAGCGAGATTGTTTTCAAGCGGGGGGCGCAAGGACTAGGGCAACTTTGGGGCACTGCCGGCGTGGGCTTGCTGATCGGCGGAGTCATCGGGAACCGGCTCGGCAAATCGATTGGCTTCGAGGCGTACAAAAGGACCGTGTTCTTCTGCTATCTGCTGCACGGCGGAGCTTACATTGTGTTCAGCCAGATGACGAACTGGGGATGGGCGCTCTTCTTTATGGCAGTATCCCGGGGCAGCGTGGCGGTAAGCTCGGTCCTCAACTGGTCGACTCTTCTGAGGCATGTGGAGGATCGATACCGCGGTCGTGTATTTGCCACAGTGGAGACGTTGACCTGGTCCACCATGATGCTGTCGATGCTTGGCGCCGGCTTGGCTTCACAACACTACAACGTGCGCGCAATTGGCGTTGCCTCAGGCTTACTCAGTTCCTCTACAGCAATCTTCTGGGGCTGGGCAAATTGGACAGGCAAGCTCCCAGCGCCGCGCGAAGAGCGCTCCCAAGAAACCGTAACCGTTCACGGTGACCCAGTTTCCTGATGCTTCTAGAGAATACTCAGTGTGACAACTTTGATCGTGTTGCCTTCCAGTTCACCGTGGGCAAT
>CALMAV010000590.1 GCA_937859895.1 uncultured Bryobacterales bacterium
TCAGCCACGGAAAGCGCCACAACAGAGCCGCTCCACCGCCACGGTGGAAGCAATCTACGATGCCGCCGTTCAGGTTCTACTGACAAAGGGGATCGCGGGTTGTACGACGGTACATGTTGCAAAGAGAGCTGGCGTTTCCGCCGGCACCTTGTACCAGTACTTCCCAAATAAGCAGGCCCTGCTCTGCGCAGTTCTTGACCGCCACATGGTTCGAACGGTCGTAGCCGTTGAGGAAGCCTGCGCCAAGAACCATTTCCAGCCGCTCGACATGATGATTGATGCCCTCGTAAACCGGTTCATCGACGTTAAGCTAATGGATCGCGAGACCTCGGTTGCGCTTTATAAGATAGCTGCCGATATTGGAGCAAGCCTCATCATAGAGCGGGTTCGCGTTCGCTACGAAGCCGCCATCCTTGCCATGCTGCAAACAGCAAAGCCTTTCCGCTCGACCGACATCCCCTTCGTCGTGCACATGATTTATTGCACCATGGCAGGAACGCTTCGTGGGCACCTGGAAAGCAACGCGTCATCGAGAACGACAAAGAAGCTGAGGCAGCACCTTGCCCTGCTCATCACCGCATATTGCAAGGCCGCCTGACCAGCCGGTGTCCGCGACTTCGGATTATGGAGATGCAAGGCTTTGGCCAGATAGTGAACATTGCCTCCATCGGCGCTGACATGCAGTGCATCCACGAGCCGCCGTTTATAGTGCCACGAAGTACGCCGTCATTGCCATTTCAGAAGGTCTTCGGATCGAGAACGAAAAGATCCGAGTCACGATCGTGTCGCCCGGTGTCGTGGAATCAGAGCTTGCGGAGAGCATTTCCTCTGAAGACGCTCGCAAAGCCATGGAGGACTTCCGGCGGCTCGCGATCTCTCCAGATGCGGTCGCTCGCGCCATTGCCTTCGCTATCGAGCAGCCCGAGAATGTCGACGTAAGCGAGATCATTGTGCGTCCTACCGCCAGCCCGTATTAGACGACTAGATGGATTTTCTAATTTCTGCGTTCAGCAGACAGATCCCGCTAAGTCGCACAGTGTTGACCAATCCGCGCCTGACGTACCGGGTCCGGAATAAGCTTCCGTGAGCGGCGTTGTTAGGACCTACATGGCGCGACTGGCGGGGTATAGATGATCGATAATCCTAGGGACGTACTCACCAAGAAAGTTCTTCGCAGTTGCGCCTTTGAAGAAGTGAGCCGCTTTCTCCTCCAAGACCAGGTTCGCAATTCCGTGTAGCGTCGCCATGCCGCAGAGCATCTCTGCGGAATCCTCAAAGCTGGCCGTATCTGGATGAGCCTTGCCGCGGTAGGCGAGAACAGCATGACCGAGGCGATTTCCTGGTCCTTTGCTGGCGATGGCCAATCGCGAGTCGTTGCGGTTCACCAAATCCTTTCGAAACATGAGTCGAAAGTGCCCGGGATTCTCCACCGCAAACTTCACAAATGCCAGCATCACGGCTCGCACATCCGTCACGGCATTCTGCGAGTGCCCCGCGCGCGCAATGTACCGTCCGGCGCGTTCGTAGGCCAGGATTGCGACTTCGGTGAGCAGGCCTCTCGCGGCGCCGAAATGATGTGCGGGCGCTGCTGGTGAAACACCCGCTTTCTGAGCGGCCGCACGCAGAGAGAAACCTTCAATGCCCTTTTCAGTAATGATTTCGTCAGCAGCCGTGATCAGCGCTGCGCGAAGATCACCGTGATGGTAGCTGTCCTTCAGTTTCGTGATGGCAGCCACTTCATCTTGACGGCGTCTAGATAACTCGCTACTGTGAGTGAGAGTGGTCTGAACGGTCTTTGAAGGACTTGGGCGGCCCATAACTTAACAGTGTACAGATAATCGTCGGACTGGTACGCCCGGCAGAAAAGGTGACATGAGCAAGGTTTGGTTCATTACAGGAGCATCGCGCGGTTTCGGACGCATATGGGCAGAGGCAGCACTTGAACGGGGTGACAAGGTAGCGGCAACCGCGCGGAGCCTGGAAAGCGTTTCAGACTTAGAGGAGCGGTTTGGGGACGCGGTTCTTCCGTTGCAGCTGGACGTAACCGACGCTGCTCGCGTTCCGGAAGCCGTGCAAGAGGCGTTCGAGCATTTCGGGCGGCTGGATGTCTTGGTCAACAATGCCGGGTACAGTCTGATCGCAACCACGGAAGAGGCGACCGACGAGCAGATCGCGGACCTCTTCAATGCAAACTATACCGGTGTTGTGCGCATTGTTCGTGCAGCTCTGCCATTGATGAGGCAGCAAGGCAGCGGTCACATCCTGGGCGTAACCAGCAGCCTCGGTGTGGTTCCCGCGCCTCTGATTGGTGTCTACGCCGCAACCAAGGCGGCTGCTGAATCTCTGCACGAGTCTCTGGCCAAAGAGGTCGCGCAATTCGGGATCAAGGTCACAATGATCGAGCCTGGAGCCTACGCTACGGAGTTCGGCAAAAGCGCTACACGGGCGAATCCGCTCGATGTGTATGACACATTTCGTAAGGACTTCATGGCAGGTCTCATGAAACTGGAACGCGGAAACCCGAAGGCGACTTCAGAAGCGCTGTTCAAGGTCGTCGATGCAGAGCAGCCGCCGCTGCGTCTCATACTCGGCAGCACGACCTTGCCACAAATTCGCGCAACCTATGCCGATCGCCTTGCGACCTGGGACGCTTGGCAGGCAGTTTCGGACGCGGCTCAGTAAAGCAGAGAATGCAGCTCGGAAGCACGAGTCTTTGGTCGTGTTCCCGAGCCGTTCTCATTGCTACTGTGAAGTCGGCTTGTCGTTAGTAACGCCTTCACAACGGCAGTCTCCATCCTCGGCTCCTTCTCAGCCGCCCGCATCAGCTCCGGCCCGTTGTTCCGCACGTGCCACCCCGGGACTGCATGGCTCGGCTCGCATCGCCTCTGCTTGGTAGGGACGTAGCAAGTCGACTGGCAGCTGGTGCGCTTGGCCCCGTTCCAGCCAGCGATCGTAGTCGCGCGGGTGCAGGATCACCGGCATTCGGTCTTGAACCTGCCCCGTCAATTTGTTCGCAATTGTGGTAACCACGGCAAAAGTCTGCACCCATTCGCCCGTCGCCGGATTTTTGCAGGCGTTCCACAATCCCGCACAGGCAAACGACTTGCTCTGCGTCAGCGTGTAGACGAACGGCTTCTTGGTCTTGGCATTTATCTTCTGCCATTCGTAGAAACCATCGGCGGGAACCAGGCAACGGCGCTTCTCGGACGGCCGTCGCCATAGTGCCTTCTCCTACACCGTTTCGGCCTTTGCGTTAATCGTGCTGAAGCCTTGAAGCCCGTAGCGGACTTCGCAAAGCACGGAACCAGCCCCCACCGCATCATCACCACTTCGCGTTCGCCGGTATCCCGGTTCAACCGGATCACCGGTCGAAATGTTGTGGGAGCTACGTTGTAGTCCGGCGGCAATACAAAGTCCTCTGGCAGTCCTCCCAGCCGGAACGCTTCGGCAATCTGCCGCTTGTCTGTTCTTCGTACGTATCGCCCGCACATAGAGTTCTCAACGAAAGTCTAGCGGTTGTGCAATGGGTCGGGAAGAAGTCTCTCCCCGCGCCCAAGCCGAGAACGTCTTGGGCTCCCAACTCGAG
>CALMAV010000591.1 GCA_937859895.1 uncultured Bryobacterales bacterium
CGGAATGCCGGTAATCTTGGAAAGATAGGGGACTGTCCGAGAAGCGCGGGGATTGACTTCAATCACATACGCCTGGTCGTCTTCAATCACAAACTGAATATTCATCAAGCCGACGACTTTGAGGGCTTCGGCTAATTGAGTCGCATATGACACCATTTGGTCAATTGTAGACTGCTTGATTGTCTGCGGCGGGTAGACCGCCATCGAGTCGCCGGAATGGACGCCCGCCCGCTCGATATGCTCCATGATGCCCGCGATCAGTACGTTTTCGCCGTCGCATAGGGCGTCCACGTCAACCTCGGTCGCGTCTTCCAGAAACCGGTCAATCAAAACCGGCCGCTTCACCGAAAAGCTCACCGCTTCCTGCATGTAGCGCCGCACAGTTTCTTCGCTATACGCGATTACCATCGCGCGACCACCCAGCACATACGATGGACGCACCAGCACCGGAAACCCAAGCCGCTGCGCTACTGCAATCGCTTCTTCTACACTTGTAGCCGCGCCATTAGGAGGCGAGGGAATGCCTAACTGCTCCAGCAAGGCCCCGAAGCGCTTGCGGTCTTCTGCCAAATCAATATTGCTTGGGTCCGTGCCAATAATGGGCAACCCTAACGCCTGTAGCGGCAGCGCCAAGTTCAGCGGCGTCTGCCCTCCAAACTGCACAATCAGGCCATCAGGGTTTTCGACATCCGCAATATTAAGAACTTCTTCCTGCGTCAGAGGTTCGAAGTACAGCCGGTCACTAGTGTCGTAGTCGGTCGAGACAGTCTCCGGGTTACAGTTGACCATGATCGACTCGTAGCCAAACTCCTGCAGCGCAAACGATGCATGGCAGCAGCAGTAATCAAACTCAATACCCTGCCCGATCCGGTTCGGACCGCTGCCGAGGATCATCACCTTCTTTCGACCGGTCGGTGCTGCCTCGTCCTCCGATTCGTAGCTTGAATACATGTACGGCGTGAAGCTTTCAAACTCAGCCGCGCAAGTATCCACTCGATTGAAGACTGCATGGACACCTAGTTTCTTCCGGGTTTCGCGCACGCGCAAAGAATCGGCTCCGAGCCGCAAGCTAATCTGCGTATCCCCGAGCCCACCCCGCTTCAGCTTTCGAAACTCGCGTGCCGTAATGCTCGCGAGTGTGCGGCCTTCCAGCCCCCGCTCCAGCTCCACAGTCTCCCACACCTGCTGCAAAAACCAGCGGTCCACCGCCGTCATCTCATGCACCTGCTCGACGTCGTAACCATTCTCAAAGGCAAAGCGAATGTAGTCGAGCCGCTCCGGATTCGGTGTAATCAGCCGCTGCGGAATCAGATCCTTGACAAACGATTTATTGCCGGCCGCTTTGCCCGTCTCGAGACTGCGCAGCCCCTTGCCCAGTGCCTGTTTGAATGTTCGCCCAATGGCCATGGCCTCGCCTACCGACTTCATCTGCGTTCCCAGCACCGGCTCGGCACCCGGAAACTTCTCAAACTGCCAGCGGGGGATCTTCACCACCACGTAGTCGATGGTCGGCTCGAAACAGGCGGGCGTCGCCCGTGTAATGTCGTTGTTGATCTCATCTAACCGATAGCCCACGGCCAGCTTGGCGGCAATTTTCGCAATGGGAAATCCAGTTGCTTTCGAAGCCAACGCCGAGCTCCGCGACACGCGTGGATTCATCTCGACTATCACCATGCGCCCGTTCTCAGGATTGATGGCGAACTGCACGTTCGAGCCACCCGTATCCACGCCAATCTCATTCAGGCACCGCAGCGCCGCATCGCGCATCATCTGGTATTCGCGATCGGTCAGCGTCTGCGCCGGCGCGACTGTTATCGAATCTCCGGTGTGTACGCCCATCGGATCGAAGTTCTCAATCGAGCAGACGATAATGCCGTTGCCGGCCGCGTCGCGCATCACCTCCAGCTCAAACTCTTTCCACCCTAGGACGCTCTCTTCCACCAGCACTTCATGCACCGGCGAGAGGTCCAGGCCGCGCTCTAGAATCTCTACCAACTCTTCGCGGTTATACGCAATACCGCCACCAGTCCCGCCCATGGTGAAGCTGGCCCGCAGAATAAGCGGATAGCCAAGGCGCTCTGCAAACCCCAGCCCATCCTCCACGTTGTTCACCAGCTGCGATTGCGTCATGTCGAGACCGATCTTCCGCATTGCATCTTTGAACAGCAGCCGGTCTTCAGCCTTTTTGATGGCGTCAATCTTGGCTCCGATCAACTCAACGCCATACTCTTCCAGCACGCCCGCTTCGGCCAGCTCGATTGCCAGGTTCAGCGCAGTCTGGCCACCGACGGTTGACAGCACTGCTTGTGGTCGCTCGCGGCGAATCACTTCGGTTGCATACGCCAGGCTTAACGGCTCCACGTACGTGCGATCTGCCAGCTCCGGGTCTGTCATGATGGTGGCCGGATTCGAGTTAATCAGCACCACCTCATAGCCTTCCTGCCGCAGTGCCTTACACGCTTGGGTGCCCGAATAATCGAACTCACACGCCTGCCCAATGATGATCGGACCGGAGCCGATGATCATAACGCGCTTGATATCGGTGCGCTTGGGCATTAACGCTTGCCTTTCTTCATAAGCGCCGCGAACTCTTGGAATAAGTAGTGCGAATCATGCGGACCCGGGGCGGCCTCTGGATGGTACTGCACGCAGAACACCGGTTCGCTTCGATGCCGCAGTCCTTCCACTGTCCCGTCGTTCAGATTCAGGTGAGTGATTTCGATATCGGCATCGCGCAGTGAATCCGGGTCAACACAGAACCCGTGGTTCTGGCTCGTAATCTCTACCCGCTGCGTTTTTTGGTGGAGAACCGGATGGTTCGCCCCGTGGTGACCGAATTTCAGCTTGTACGTCTTTCCGCCGAGCGCCAAGCCCAGGATCTGGTGCCCCAGGCAGATGCCGAACACCGGCACCTTGCCGATCAGCTTCTTAACTTCACC
>CALMAV010000592.1 GCA_937859895.1 uncultured Bryobacterales bacterium
GATGCCGCTTCCGGTAATGCTGGCCCACAAGCTGGTGCGCCGCTTGAGCGAAGTGCGCCGAAATGGTTTAGCGCCTTACCTGCGACCCGATGGGAAGAGCCAAGTGAGTGTTGAGTACGAAGACAACAAGCCGAAGCGCATTGATGCAGTGGTGGTCTCGATTCAACACGACGATGATGTCACCAACGAAGAGCTACGGGCCGACGTCAAGAAACATGTGATCGACTTTGTAATTCCTGCGGGCATGGTGGACAGCAAGACAAAGTTCCACATCAACCCGACTGGTCGATTTGTCATCGGCGGGCCTCACGGTGATACGGGCCTGACAGGGCGCAAGATTATCGTCGATACGTATGGCGGCATGGGTCGGCATGGCGGTGGGGCGTTCTCGGGTAAGGATCCGACGAAGGTTGATCGCTCGGCTTGCTACATGGCTCGGTATGTTGCCAAGAATCTGGTGGCAGCGGGACTCGCTGAACGGGTGGAAGTACAGCTGGCCTATGCAATTGGCATTGCTGAGCCAGTTTCGGTAATGGTGAACAGCTTTGGCACCGGCAAGGTAGAGGATACTCGCCTGGCAGAGTTAGTGGTCCAGAATTTTGAGCTAACACCTGCGGGAATGATCGAGTCACTGCAGCTGCGGCGGCCGATTTACCAGAAGACTGCGGCCTTTGGGCACTTTGGCCGTACGGAAGAAGAGTTCACCTGGGAGAAGACCGATAAAGCGGCCATACTACGGGAAGCGTCTGAGCTGACCGGCGTGGCTGCGGTCTAGATATACATGTCAACAGCTATCGACTGTAAGCGTTCGGTCGAGATTGAGATTCCGCTGCTTGAGGTAGAGCAGGCTAGGGAGCGCGTTACCAATTCGATCAAGGAACGTGTACGCCTGCCGGGATTCCGTCCGGGCAAGGCTCCAATTAGTATTATCAAGACCCGCTTTGAGAGCGAGATTCGGAATGAAGTTCTGGAACTGCTCCTGCCGCAGGCTTTCAGAAATCGGGTACAGCGCGACGATCTGAAGGTTGTTGGTACCCCGGACATTACAGATCTGGAGTTTGAGCCGGGTCAGCCTATTCGGTTCAAGGCAGCGTTCGAGATCGCGCCGGAGATTGAGATCGGTGAGTATCGGGGTTTGCCTGTGCAGTACGAAGACCCGGCGGTGCCCGAAGAAGAAGTAGTTCAGCGGCTCGAGACGATGCGCGAGAACAAGGCGGAGTATCCGAACCTGGATCCGCGGCCTATCGAGAATGGTGATTATGTGCTGGTGCACCTCCGGTCGCTCTCCGGTATAGCCGAACCGATCGACCAGGATGTGCAGATTCAGGTAGGCGGGGAAGATACCTTGCCTGCCTTCAATGAAGCGCTGATTGGAGCGTCGCCCGAAGCCGTAATCGAACTTGATATTACGTATCCGGAAGATTATGGGCAGGAGAAGCTGGCCGGCCAAGCAGTCCGGTTTGAGCTGACGCCAAAGTTTGTGCGGAAGAAGGAATTGCCTGCTTTGGACGACGAGTTTGCCAAGGATCTAGGTGACTTCCAGAACGTCGGCGAGTTGCGTGACACGGTACGGAAGTCGATCTTCCAAGAGAGGCAGTACACGGCGCAACAGACGGCGAAAGAAGAGTTGATTGACCGGCTGGTGGAGCGCAATGAGTTTCCGGTGCCGGAAGCTTACCTCGACCGGCAGATCGAAAACCAGGTCCGGATGCAACTGCGTAGCCTGGCAGGGCAGGGCATTGATCCAAATACGATTAAGCTCGATTGGGACAAGGTGAAAGAGAGTCAGCGCGAGAAGGCGACCCGGAACGTAAGAGCTTCGCTGCTCTTGGAGAAGGTGGCAGAGCGCGAAGGTATCACCGCGAACCAGGACGAGATTGATCGCGAAGTGCAGCGGATTGCTCAGAAGGAGCGAGAAGCTGTGGCTGTGGCACGCGCCCGCCTGGACAAGGACGGTACGCTGGAGCGCATTGCCGGAAGCATTCAGACCGAGAAGACTTTGCAATTTCTGTTTGATCAATCTTCGAAGCAGCCGTACGTGAAGGCTGAGGTTGCAGAGGCTTCACCGGCCGAGTAAACGCACAGTATCGCTACTCGTGCGGTATGGCGGTCGTCGGATCGATTCTTGGGGCTCTAAGTTAGCAGCAGGGACAGCATATAAAGGCGCCCGGGCCGCGCTTCTACGCAACCGGGCGCCTTTTACCTACTGTATGCCCAACGACGCGCCCAGAGGCAAGCCAAACCACCCGTATCCAACCGTAGTTAAATGCGCCCGAATGTTGGCGAACATAGCATCGTGCCCAGCGTCATTCATGTGGATCCCATCCTGCAGGAATGCCGCTTGAGCCGCAGCCGAGTTGAAGGTGGAGGAACTGGGCAATGCGTTGTAATCGAGTCCATTGGCTGCCGCTAGTTGTGCTGCGGCTGCATTGATCGCGGCTTGCGACACGCCGTTGTCCGACGGTGTGCTTGACCATGGCTCGCTACTGATTAGCACCGAAGCGCCCAAGCTCAGCTCATGCGACACGATAGCAGCCATGTTGCTCTGGTAGGCCGGGAGCGTCCCATGCAGATAGTCATTGGTGCCGAGGAACAACAAATCGAAGTTGGCCGGACTGGTCGCTGCCACTAGGTCAGCCATCGACAACGAACTCGGCCCAGCAAAGCACTCAGCACGGCAGGCCGCGACCGCCATGTCATCCACCGACACGCCGGATGTCCCAATCGTCCACTCAGCCGCATAGACATAGCAGGCATCCGACGCACACGTCAGCCTCATCGTGTGGCTGCCACGCGTGAGAGGAACCGTCACCATTCGGCTGGTCAACGCGGGAGAAGCGCCACCGCCATAGCTGGCCGCAGCCCCGCCATCCACGGAGACAGTGAAGCCAGAGCCAGAGCCTTGGTTGGTGCCGAACGTGTACGTGACGAAATACAGGTTCAGCGAATCGGCATCGTGCGAAACGATGTTGCTGACCGATTGGCCGTTCGACAGTTGTAAGCCGGCCGAACCGGCGCTAGCAGGTCCTTGCTGCGACGGCACGTTTACAGGAAAGAAATTAGGGGTGCCCGAAACCGAATACTCGCCCTTGCCGATGCTGTTAACCCCCGTGACAAACGGAAGGACGCCGGAACCATGGCTTGGATACATCGAGTTCAGCCAGCTCCGCAGCTGCTCCACCCACAAGTGCGAATGGTTGACTGGTCCAATGCCAGGGCAATTAGACATAGGGTTGCTTGCGGCGCCCCAGCACTGGCTCATTGAGTCGCCGAAAATGCGCACGCGAACCACCTGGCTCCGCGCATTTTGCAGAGCAGCAGTCAGCGACCGCCACCAACCGCTGTAGCTGCTCAGGCACACCTGCACGGATTCACCTGCCGAGCCGGCGACGCGACGCAACACGCCATCGATGGGAGCCGCACAGGTCATCTGCGACAGATCCAAGCTCAGCGCATTTGCCTGGGTTGGCAGTGTCTGCGTCAGTTGCGCAAAGCTACTAGCCCCGGCTGCCGGCACGCGCCACTTGGAAGCACTCGGACGCGTTCCACCTTGCACCAGCACTTTATAGACATAGCCGGCGTTGTCGCTCGCCGAAAGCGTGACCGACAGAAGGCCGTTCGCAATCGAAACGTGCCTTGAGCCACCGGGAACCAGATTGCCCGAATTGTCGAGAAAGGGAGACCAATTCACGTACGCATCGCCGGTCAGAACCGGGCTGCCTACGTCATCGATGGCAGGGACGCTCAGCATGACAGACTGAGCCGCCAGCGGCACAGCGGCCGCTATTAACGCAAAGAGGAATCGACGCATTGGCGCCATTGTGGACAGATCAGGGATGTGGCCGGAATTCAATACATAGGCAAGCTAAGGTGGGCCAATGACTTAGCCTGTGTTTCCCAACTGTGACTGCCGGTAGAAAGGCTTGCCGGACAAGGGGTGATCCGAATACGGCGAAGCTCGATTGACAAGCAAAAGAGATCAGCGCAGGAGGGAAAGCCGGTCCGGTTAAAGTAGTTGCCCGAGAGATCCAGCCATTCGTTATTTGGCTTGTTTCTTTTAAGCAGGTGCTTCTAAATGCTAGCTCCGACGCAATGAGTCTGGTTGCGTTTCCAAGCCGTACAATTGGATCAATTCGGTGACTCATGATTGCGCCTGAAATTTTAGAAGCTGCCGAGGAATGTAAACCTGTGCCGAAACGACTACATTCCATCGTGCAGCAACGGATCATTGCTCTTTTGGTCAATGAGCTTGGCTTGGATGTTGCTTTACCGGAGTTAGCGGTTGCCGTGCTTGATGCAGAAGGGAAGCAAATTGTGCCGGATGTGGTGATAGTTCGTCCTAGTGCACGTTACGAGAATGGCGTGTTGACCAATGGCGCTGTTGCGGCGGTAGAGATCATGAGTCCAAAGCAGTCATTTGCCGGAATGGTCGACAAGTGTGAGCGCATGTTGGTTTCGGGTATCGTTCCGGTTTGCTGGCTGCTGTGGCCAGAACATGCAGCAGCATATTCTTTTGACTTCTCGGGAGGTCTCGTCCAAGAGGCGTCCCACCTAAGGTTCACCTACGATTCAAGAAGTGTAACGCTCAACGTGAGCGAAATTCTCGGCAATCTACCGACAGAACCGTAGGGAAGAGGCGCTTCTAGGGATAATCCAGTTCGTTTTCGCAGGAGTTCAGTTGCTTTCCCTCCGGCAAGGCTACATCTGCCCTGTTCTAAAAGGTTCACTCTATGCTAGGATATGTAAATCTTACTTAGTTCCAGGTAACTCTGTCGTTTATCTGAACACGTCTTTCAGGAGTCTGTCGTGTCTCATAAACAAGGGGCTGTTGCCTCGGCCCTGTTCTTTCTTCTTTCGTCTCTTTCATTTGCCCAGAGCTTTCAAGGCGGTATCGCCGGTACGGTAGTCGACCCGACGGGTGCGGCTGTCCCAGGCGCGGCGTTGAAGCTGACCGGCACCGGTACTGGTCTCACTCGCACCGCGCAAACGGGGAGTTCCGGGGATTTTACGTTTCCAGACCTGCCGCTGGGACGCTACTCGCTTAGCGTGAATAGCGCTGGCTTTCAACCGCAGGAGATCAACGATATCTCGGTCGAGTCCGGCCGTACCTTCAACGTGCAGGCTAAGCTGGCCGTAGCCAACCAGGCGACCAGTGTGCAGGTGGAAGCGTCCACGGTGGCTTTGGAGACAACTTCATCTACACTCACCAGCGTCATCCCGACTAAAACCATCACCGACGTACCTCTAAATGGCCGTGATTTCACCCAGTTGCTGAAGCTGAACCCAGGCGTCAATGGCGCTGGTTCTTTGAATGGTACGCGAACGAATTCAATCAACTGGCAGATTGACGGCGCCGATAACAACGATCAGTGGCATAACACCAACGCAGTCAATCAGGGCGGTGTCAGCGGTATCGCGGGTACAATTTTGCCAATTGACGCTATCGATCAGCTATCGGTCCAGAGCAGCAGTGATGCGGAAGCCGGACGCAATAGCGGGGGCGTGTTCAACATCGTCATCAAGTCGGGCACCAACAACCTGCATGGCTCGCTGTATTACTTCAATCGGAACGAGTTTTTAGCGGCTCGCAACTGGTTTGTGCCAGCGGATACGCCTACACAGAAGCTCCGCAACAGCCAGCCGGGTGGCTCATTGGGTGGGCCGATCTGGAAGAATCACACGTTTTTCTTCATCACCTATGAGCAGCAAAACTTTATCGCGGGCAATACCGGGCAGGGAACGACTCCTTCGGCCGCCTGGGTTGCACAGGCGACAGGAGTGCTGAATCAGTACAACACGCCGGTGAATCCGGTTTCGTTGCGATTGATAAATGCGCTATGGCCGCCCAACAGCCTGACTGGACCGGCCACCAAGAATAACTTCTTCAGCAGCGCCAACACGACTTCCGATTCCTATAACGGAATTATCAAGTTGGACCATATCTTCAACGATCGGAATAACCTCGCTGTTCGTTACTTCGGCGGCACAGGTTCGCAGACGGCCGAGATCGGGTCGTTGTTGCCTTACTACTACCAGGTTGCGCCGAGTCGTATGCACAATTTCTCGCTGGTCTACAACGGTGTGGTTTCCCCGCGATTTGTCACACAAACCACAGCCGGCGTGAACTACTTCAAGCAAGTATTCAGCGACGCAAATACCGGGTTTAATGTGGTTGCACTCGGGCTGAACACGGGCGTAACGAATCCTTCGCTGCTTGGCGCTCCTCGCATCAGCATCAGCGGCTTCGACCCTACCGGGTTGACTCCGCCTCTGGGCCGGATTGACACAACGGGCGAGTTAAACGAGGTGATGACTTACACGACGGGAACACACACCATTCGTTTTGGTGGCGGATACCGGCGGTCGCGCTTCGATGTGTTCTATGAACGGAATTCGCGAGGCCGGTTTAACTTCAACGGTTCGGCAGGTCCTTGGGCGGGCAATACCAACCTAAGCCCATCCTTGAGAGCCCTGTCTGACTTCCTTGCGGGCGATATAAACGCGAACCAATCGACCATCATTTATGGTGACCGACAGCGCAATTACTACTTGAATGGCGCCAGCGCGTTCGCTCAGGATAGCTGGAGAGTGAAGCCGAACCTGACGGTGAACTACGGTCTGAACTGGAATTTCCAGAGCCCGTTAAGTGACCCAACAAACCGGATCTCGACCTTTATTCCGTCGCTGGGTGGCATCACGTATGTCGGCCAGGGAATCACTACCCTTTATCCGCGCGACTGGAAGGACTTTGGACCGCGTTTCGGCTTTGCCTACACTCCCGGCCACCAGAACCGGGTAGTGGTGCGGGGCGGCTACGGCATCTTCTACCAGGTTCCTAATGTGAACTACTTCGGCGATAACAATCCGGGCAATAACGGTGCTACGGGTGTTCTGTCGAATCCAGGAGGTCGTTCGCCGGTGTACACGCTTAGCAATCAACTGCCTTATACCATTCAGGATGGCCAGTCGATTTTTGGTAATGCGACTCCGAGCTCAAAGGTTGGCGTGTTTTCGGTTAGCCAGGATTTTCGGACGGGCTATGTGCAGAATTCGAACCTGAATATGCAGGTGCAGCTGACATCAAGCTCAATCTTAGAAGTTGGCTATACCGGCAGTCTCAGTCGGGCTCTGCCTGTGACGCTTGACATCAACCAGCTACCGATCGGGTCCACGGTCCGGCCTTATCAGGCTCAGTTTCCGAACTTCACCACCATCAACCAAGTCTCATCAGTCGCGAACGGATACTACAACGGCCTGATTGCTTCGCTGCGAACGAACAACTTTCATGGCATAAATACAAAGGTCAATTACACCTACGGGCACTCCCGGGACGATCTCTCGGCTACACGGAATACCATCCCTCAGAACAGCTATTGTTTGCGCTGCGACTACGGAAACTCTGACTTTGACGTCCGGCACTCCTTCACCGCTTACATTGGCTACGACTTACCGCAGCCAACGCGCTTTAGAACTCTGCTCGGTGGGTGGCAGGTGAACTCGCTGTTGAACTTCTATACCGGAACCCCGTTCACAGTTTTAACCGGACAGAATACGAGCGGTACTCAGGAAAACTCTGATCGTGCTGAGGTACTAAGTAACCCATTTATCGGTGTGCCGCCAAGCAGCAGACCGGATTACGTGTACTTCTTCAACCCGGCGGCTTTTGGAAATCCGGCCCAGGGTACCTACTCCAATCAGGCTCGCAACTCTTTCAAGGGTCCCAACATCTACCAAGTAGACCTGTCGGTATTTAAGACCACACACATTACAGAAAAGGTTAGCCTTCAACTTCGTATGGAGATGTTCAATCTCTTTAACCGAACAAATTTGGCGCCTCCAGATAATGTCGTTTCCGACAGTGGACTCGGGCAGGTGACGTCGACCTTGGACATCTATAACGGCGCAAATGGAATAGGCACGGGTGCTTCCCGAAATATACAACTAGGGGCCAAGCTGATTTTCTGAGTAGCAGGTTTTAGGGCGGCCGGTTACAGTGGTGTCAGGCGAGCTAGACAATGCATCCGTCCTGACACCCATTAGTAGGTAATCTTGATATACTCGAATAGTAAAAGTAACCGATCGGGGCGCGAAAATCGAACGATTCCGCGCTACGTAGGAGCACAAGTTTGAAGCGCGCTGGATCTGACGATTCTCTCCGCTGTTCGTTTTGCCACAAAAGCCAGGATGTTGTCGGAAAGCTGATCTCTTCCCCTAGCGATTACCCCCGTGCTTATATTTGTGATGAGTGCATCGCGGTCTGCAACTCCATTATTGAGGACGACCGGCATGATCAGACGTACGGAGCTCCCGGTAAGCTACCGCGTCCGCTCGAACTGAAGGAGTACCTGGACCAGTATGTAATTGGCCAGGATGCGACGAAGAAGAAACTCGCGGTTGCGGTCTACAACCACTACAAGCGGATTCAGTTAAACAAGCAGCGTAACGGGGAAGTTGAGCTCTCCAAGTCGAATATTCTGCTGGTAGGGCCTACTGGAACGGGTAAGACCCTTCTTGCCCAGACACTGGCGCGGATTTTGGATGTCCCGTTTGCGATCGTTGACGCGACTACGCTGACCGAGGCCGGCTATGTCGGTGAGGACGTCGAGAATATCATTCTGCGATTGCTGCAGAATGCAGACTGGGACGTGACGCGGGCCCAAACTGGAATCATTTACATTGACGAAATTGATAAGATCGGCCGCAAAGATGAGAACCCGTCCATCACCCGAGATGTTTCCGGCGAAGGAGTCCAGCAAGCGCTGCTAAAAATCCTGGAGGGTACGGTGGCAAATGTGCCGCCGCAGGGTGGGCGTAAGCATCCGCATCAGGAGTTCACCCCTGTGGATACGACCAATATTCTTTTCATCTGTGGTGGCGCTTTTGTTGGGCTCGAGAAGGTGATCGCCCGACGCGTGGGTACTAAATCAATTGGCTTCATCCCGCCGGACGAAAAGGAGTTGGGGCGAAGAGGGATCAATACCGTGCGCCGAGATAGCGATTTGCTTGCCCAGTGCCAGCCGGTTGATTTGATCAAGTACGGGTTTATCCCCGAGTTTATCGGTCGCATGCCGGTTGCTGCGGTACTGGAAGATCTCTCCAAAGAGGCGCTGGTCCAGATTCTGACTAAGCCAAAGAACGCTATTATTAAGCAATATCAAAAGCTATTTGAATTTGAGAATGTTAAGCTCAAGTTCAGCGAGGATGCTCTGGAGGCCGTTGCTCAACTGGCGATGGAGCGAAAAGTAGGAGCTCGCGGCTTGCGCATGATCCTGGAGGATCTGATGCTTGACCTGATGTACTACCTTCCGACCTTCAAGAAGGTGAAGGAATTTGTAGTTACTAAAGAGATGGTGTTGACTCAGAAAATCAACATGGCGGTTCTCGAAAAAGCAGGTTGACCCTGAGAGCACAGGCAGCTAGTGCTCAAGGCGACTTTGAAGCAGTAGCAACTCCTCAATAAGATTCCGGTCCCTTCCTGCATGGGACAATCCGCTTAGAAAGAATAAATGGTCACGACGAAAGATAAAACGGATACCAAGCGATTGCCGATGATGCCCATTCGGGACGTCGTCATATTTCCGTTCATGATGACCCCGTTTGTAGTGGGTCGAGAGTCCAGTGTCCGTGCGTTAGAAGAGGCACTATTAGGCGACAAGAAGATTTTCCTTGCCACTCAGCATGATGCTTCGGTGGATGAGCCACGTCCAGACGAAATCTATTCCGTTGGAACGGTGGCCAATATTGTACAAAGCCTGAAACAGCCCGACGGCAATATCAAAGTCTTAGTCGAGGGTGTTGAGCGCGGCAAGGTTATTTCGGTCGGCGAGGAAGACGGGTACTTCCGTGCTGTCGTAAAAACCACTTCATTCAAAGTCGAAGGCGGCAATCAGCTGGATGCGCTGACCAGCCGTGTGACGACGCTATTCGAGCAGTACGTCAAGCTTAGCCAAAATCTTAACTACGAGACGATGATTGCGGCTATTCGGGTAGACGACCCCGGCAAACTGGCCGACACCGTTGGCGCGAACCTGCAGTTAACCATCGAAGAGAAGCAGGAACTGCTGGAGATCTTCGACCCGGTTGATCGTCTGACGCGCGTAGCTGACTTGCTCGATATTGAAATTGAGAAGCTGAGCGTAGACCGCACCATTCAAGGCCGCGTTAAGCGTCAGATGGAGCGGGCTCAGAAAGAGTACTATCTCAACGAAAAGATCAAAGCGATCCAGAAAGAGCTGGGACGTGGCGAGAAGAGCGAGTACGACGAGTTAAAGAAGAAGATCGACTCGGCAGGGATGACCAAGGACGCGCATGAGAAGGCTACTGCTGAGCTCAAGCGTCTGGAAGGCATGCCGCCGATGTCGGCTGAATCAACTGTCTCCCGTAATTACCTTGATTGGTTGCTGGCAGTGCCGTGGAAGAAGCGCACGAAGGAAATTCGTGATCTTCGTTACGCGCGCCAGATTCTTGAAGGCGATCACTACGGCCTGGAGAAGATCAAGGAGCGTATTCTCGAATTCCTATCCGTTCGGCGGTTGGTGGCTAATCCCAAGGGTTCGATCTTATGCTTCGTCGGGCCTCCTGGCGTTGGTAAAACATCGTTAGGTATGTCCATCGCTAAGGCGACTGGGCGCAAATTCGTCCGGCTGTCACTCGGTGGTGTGCGGGATGAGGCTGAGATTCGTGGTCACCGGCGTACCTACATTGGTGCATTACCTGGCCAGCTGATCCAAATGATGAAGAAAGCCGGAACCAAGAACCCGGTCATCATGCTGGATGAGATAGACAAGATGTCCATGGATTTCCGTGGCGATCCGTCTTCGGCGCTGCTTGAAGTGCTTGATCCTGAGCAGAATAGTTCGTTCATGGATCACTACCTCGATGTCGAGTACGACCTGAGCCAAGTATTCTTCATTGCGACGGCAAACGTACTGCATACAATTCCGCCGGCATTGCAAGATCGTATGGAAGTGATCCGGCTTTCGGGTTATACCGAGGTTGAAAAACTGGAGATTGCCAAGCGCTTCCTCGTCACCAAGCAGCGTAAAGATACCGGAATCTCGGAAGAGCAGGTCGCGTTTACCGATGCAGGCTTGCAGGCGTTGATCCAGTCCTACACGCGCGAGGCAGGCGTTCGGAATCTGGAGCGCGAGGTTGGGAATCTGTGCCGTAAAGTAGCTCGCAAGCTGGTGGATGCCCAAACTCCGGTTGGGGAAGAAGCGGCAGCTGCAATTGCTATCGGCGCCGAACAGCCGATCGAAGTGTTAGAAGACGAGCCTGTGTTGCAGGCCGAAGACGCAGTGGTCGAGCCAAAGAAATCGCGTAAGAAGGCAAAGGCTGCAATGGAGATCCCGCTGATCCCTATTGACAAGATCACAGTAACGCCTGAGAAAGTTACCGAACTATTAGGGCCAGCTAAGTTCCGGGACCTTGATCTGGAGAAGAAAAATGAGATCGGTGTCACGACTGGGCTTGCCTGGACCGAAGTTGGCGGTTCTATTCTTACAACGGAAGCCGCTGTGATGGAAGGCCGGGGCAAGATGATGACGACCGGCAAACTGGGCGATGTGATGCAGGAGTCAGCCCAGGCGGCAATGAGCTACGTTCGGTCTCGGGCGCAGTACATCGGTTTGCCGAAAGACTTCTATCGTCACTTAGATATTCACGTTCACGTACCCGAGGGAGCAATTCCGAAGGACGGTCCATCCGCTGGCATTACAATTGCAACAAGTATTTGCAGTTCGCTTACGGGCATACCCGTTCGTGGTGACATTGCAATGACGGGCGAGATTACAGTTCGTGGCCGGGTTCTTCCTATCGGCGGACTGAAGGAGAAATTGCTGGCGGCGCATCGGCAAGGGGTGTTCGAGATTGTTCTTCCGAAGGACAATGAGCGCGATCTGGCCGATATACCGGAAAATATTCGAAAAGAGATGAAGCTGCACTTTGCGACATCGATGGACGAAGTATTGAAGATTGCTCTGGAGCGCGAGATTGTTGCTTTGCCTCT
>CALMAV010000593.1:0-2121 GCA_937859895.1 uncultured Bryobacterales bacterium
GAGCCAGGGCATCATCGGCATCCTTTAAAACACCCTGAGAGCCGGGCAAGATCGGCACTCCTGCGGCCTTCATCAGCGCCCGCGCTCGCTGCTTCAACCCCATTTGCCGAATCACATCAGGCCTAGGCCCAATGAACTTCAGCCGCGATAGGTCGCAGACTTCCGCAAAATCCGGATTCTCACTCAGGAATCCATACCCTGGATGAATGGCATCCGCATTTGTAATCTCCGCCGCGCTGATAACAGACGGAATATTGAGGTAACTCAGTGCGCTCTTGGCTGGGCCAATGCAAACCGCTTCATCCGCAAATCGCACGTGCAAGCTATGCCGGTCCGCTTCCGAATAAACCGCTACTGTCTTAATTCCAAGGTCGCGGCAGGCGCAAATGATGCGCAGCGCAATCTCACCCCGGTTGGCAATAAGAACTTTTCGGAACATGCCTTAGAGCTTCGAAGGCCGGATAGCAAATAGCGCTTCGCCGTACTCTACGGGACGCCCGTTTTCAATGTACTTGGCCACGACAGTTCCGGAAATTTCCGCCTCAATCTCGTTCATCAACTTCATTGATTCAATAATGCAGAGAACCTGCTTCGGCTCGACACGATCACCTACCCTGACGAATTTCGGAGCATCCGGGGCCGGCGCGTCGTAGTAAGTTCCCACAATCGGTGAGCTCACCTGCACGTCATTCAACGTCTGGTCAACAACCGGAGCCGCTATCTGCTCTAGAGGCGTAGACTCAACTTGAGTAAATGAGGGAACTGGGGGTGCAGGACTAACCGCCACCGGCAGGACCGTGGAAAGCGGAACCACACGGTCCTGGGCAGGTGCAACTGCTCGGGTAATCTCCACCGTATTCTCGCCGCGCTGCACCATCAGCTTGGCAATGCCGGTTTCGTTTACTACCTGAATTAACTCTTTTATCTCGTCAATCGTCATGACTGGGTTCTTGCCCGGGGGCACCACGCCACATTGTTACAGAGTTACAGAACAAGCAAATCCTTCTTCGTAGGAGTTAATATCTCACTACCCGATGCAGTTACTAAAACCGTATCTTCAATGCGTACGCCGGCAAAGCCCTCTTCGTAGACGCCGGGCTCTATCGTGATAACCATCCCCGCTTCTAACTTCACTTTCTCTTTCTTACCGATTCGCGGCTGCTCGTGGATCTCCAACCCCAAACCGTGTCCGGTGGAGTGAACAAACAGTTTATCCATGCCGAATTCAGCCAGAGTACTTCGAGCCTCAAGGTCTAGCTTTGCGCAGGTAATGCCTGGCTTAATTGCAGCAATCACAGCCATCTGACTTTGAAGGACGGCTTTGTACATCTGCCGCTTTCTCCCGTCGAGTTTGCCCACCGCAAAGGTCCGCGTCATGTCGCTGGCGTAGCCGGCAACACTGGCTCCCATATCAATTAATAATAGTTGATTAGCCGCGATTGCTTGTCCACTAGGCCGAGCATGGGGCATGGCGGCATGTTCACCGGAAGCCACAATCGTTTCAAACGCTGTCCCTTCTGCTCCCAGTCGCCGCATTCGATAATCAATTTCGGCGGCCAGTTCCACCTCCGTCATACTGCTCTTAAACTGCGTAAGTGCTTCGGCCAGCGCTGCTGAATTCAACTGCACCGAGGCGCGAATACTTGCAATCTCTCCCTCGGACTTCACAGTTCGCAGAGCTTCCACTACGCCGTCCAGAGGCTTTAGCTTTAGCGTTTCCCCGTACTCTTTCATCTGCTCGAATGATTGGAGACTAATACGGTTCCGTTCATAGCCGATCGCACGCAAACGGAGGCGCTTGATGGACGCGCACGCTTCTTTCAGCAGGTGCCGTTTGGCAACTTTTATCTGACAATCCGATTCTCCAGGTGCCTGTGCTGCATACCTTGGATCGGTGAAAAGCACTGCTCGTTCACGGGTAAGTAGCAGCACCCCATTGCTGCCGGTAAACCCACTCAGATACCGGACATTGGGCAGAGCAGTCACCAGGACCGCATCGATTCGATGCTCGCTGAACTTTGCCGCTAAACGATCTCTACGAGCTTCAAACTCGGTCTGTTCCGCCACTCGAGTCTACGGCTCCAATAGCAGCTTGCCCGAGGTCTTTCGAGCCTGCAGATC
>CALMAV010000593.1:2131-3332 GCA_937859895.1 uncultured Bryobacterales bacterium
ATCACGATGTGCGCTCGCCGCCTCAGCCAGTGAATACCGCTTATAAATCAGGGTCCGCACACGCCCATCTGCGATCCACCCAAACAAATCTTTTGAGCGCCACTGCAGTTCGCCCGGTTCAGAGATGTAGTTTGCCAGCGACGGACGCGTTAAAAATAGAGAGCCTTTTTGGCTCAGCACCAACGGATCAACCGGACCAATGGCGCCGCTGGATTGACCGAACGTTGCCATCATTCCGCGCGGTCGTAGGCAATCCAGGCTCTTGGCAAACGTGTCTTTACCAACCGAATCGTACACAACGTGTACGCCTTCGCCGTTTGTGATGCGCTTCACCTCACTTACGAAGTCAGTTTGCGTGTAGAGAATTGTCTGGTCGGCACCGTGCTCAGCCGCCAGTTGCGCTTTCGCCTCTGTCGAAACTGTAGCGATTACCGTTGCACCCACAATCTTGGCTACCTGCACCAGCATCAGTCCCGCACCCCCGGCAGCTGCGTGGATTAGGCAAGTCTGCCCACGCTGGAGCTTGAACGTCGAATGAGTGAGATAGTGAGCGGTCATGCCCTGCACCATGGCAGCAGCAGCGTCGCCGGCGCTCACGCTATCGGGAACGTCGACTAAAAACTTCTCCGGCACTGCCGCATACTCGGCGTAGGAGCCGCGCGCCATGGCATACGAAACGCGCTGGCCGGCAGTAAACGCTGACCCGAGAGGCGCCCACTCCACTACGCCTGCGGCCTCGCTTCCAATCCGCACTGGCTTCTCCGGAGCGTTGTAGAAACCTTCACGGAAGTAAACATCGATGTAGTTCACCCCGCTCACTTCTATCTTCACCAGCACTTCACTTGGGCCCGGCTCCGGGCGCGGAACTTCGATGAGCTTCAGGTTCTCCGGCCCGCCGACCGGGTCTGCGACGATCGCTTTCATAACTGCCGATGGTAACGCGGTCTCACACTGCCCAGCTAAAATCCTGCGTCTTCGCCGGCGCTGCTCCTCCGTCTCGCAGACGGATCAACTCCAGTCGTAGCGCATCGGCCAGCGCATGCCAGCTTGCATCAATCACGTTATCTGAAACACCAACAGTGGACCAACTAGTGCTTGAATCACTCCACTCCACCAAAACGCGAACCTTCGACTCGGTCCCGCCCTTGCCTCCCAGCACGCGTACCTTGTAATCGATTAGGCGCACGCTGGTGATCTCCGG
>CALMAV010000593.1:3342-4034 GCA_937859895.1 uncultured Bryobacterales bacterium
GCCGAAGACAGATATCCAAAGCATGCACGGGGCCCGATCCAGTCGCCGAATGTGAATGAACGTCGCCATTCACCCGTAAGGTTACGCTCGCCACGGTGGTAGTATCGTCGCTGTCTGGAGTCAGCGGAGAGACACGATTCAGCCTTGTTGAAACCTCGTATGTTTCCACTTCGAACGGGTGAAAGTCTGGCCGCATCGCCTCTCTTACCAGCAGTTCGAAGGTTCCTTCGGCAGCCTCAAAATCGTATCCCTCGTATTCCAGTGTTTTGATCCGTCCCAGCAGATCGCGGCGCGCGTTCTCAGGTAGATTGGTGCTCAGGCCCAACTGCTCCAGCTTATAGTTCACATTGCCGCGACCTGATAGATCACTTAACAAAACGCGCTGCCGATTGCCCACCAGCTCAGGTTGAATGTGTTCGTAAGTCGACGAATCTTTAAGCACGGCACTGACATGAATGCCGCCCTTATGGGCAAAGGCACTGCCGCCGATAAAGGCCTGCTCATTGCGAACGGGCAGGTTAGCCAGATCAGCAACAAAGCGCCCAAGCCCGGTCAGCTTCCGCAGGTTTTCAGGCCCAACTGTTGTGTAGCCGAGCTTTAACTCCAGGTTCGCCAGCACCGAGCACAGGTTCGCATTCCCGCAGCGCTCACCATAGCCATTGATGCAGCCCTGGACATGGCTGGCACCGGCC
>CALMAV010000594.1:0-525 GCA_937859895.1 uncultured Bryobacterales bacterium
GTGGATGAGCAAGCGGTGGTTTCGCTCCTCACCATTCATAACGCAAAAGGGCTGGAGTTCCCAAATGTCTTTCTAGCAGGCTTGGAAGAGGGCATTTTTCCGCACAGCCGGTCTTTAAACGCCGAAGCTGCTATGGAAGAGGAGCGACGGCTTTGCTATGTAGGCATGACTCGGGCTGAAAAGCGGCTCTATGTAACCTGGGCGCGCTATCGTCGCCGGTTTGGCGGTTCACAACCGGAAGTTTGCCTGCCGTCGCGCTTCCTCAACGAAGTACCGACCGCGCTGCGGGAGAAGCTTTCCTCCTATAGCGAACCGTATACCGAAGAAGTGGACCTGTTCTCCGAGCAATCGGACGTGCGGGAGTCAGCTAAGAAGAACATGTACAACGGGCGCACCTACAACTCAGTGGACAACATCGCCCAATTTTTTGCAGAGCGAGGGATGCCGCCACCCTCCGGATTCACTCGTAAACCGGAAGCGCCTGTGGCAAGGCAGCAAGATTCACCAGCAGTCACTCGGCCGCAA
>CALMAV010000594.1:535-2927 GCA_937859895.1 uncultured Bryobacterales bacterium
GCGCAGCGTTCAGCGCCTTCTAAACCAGCAGCATCGATCAACTCAGTAACTTCTTCCAGGCAAGCAGCTTCCCCTAAGCCAGCCACTTCGCCTCAACCAGCATCGCGGTTTACTCCGCCTTCGATGGCACGCCCGGCGTCCTCACCGGTTGCCCCGGCAAGTCGTCCTATGGGAAAGACAATGGGAGGCAGTTTTCGTTCTGGCGCGACTGTAAATCACCCGAAATACGGACGCGGTACCATTCTTCGTCGCGAAGGCGATGGCGAAGATGCGAAACTAACAATTAGCTTCCCGGGATACGGATTGAAAAAGATTGTCGAGAAATACGCAGGAATCAAAGTAGACGAATGAATACTAAGCACGTAACAGATACACAAGAGCGCAAGAAGCTAAAGCGCGCCGCACGAAAGAAAGCAGCCCCTAAAGCTAAGCGAGCCTCAGGCGTAGCCCGCGGCGAAGGCAAGAAGAAGATTCAGAGGATCGCGAAAGGTCAGCGCAAGCGCTAGACTCTAATTCGCTCGTAACCCGGAACTTGAAAGGCCGCGCCGAAAGGTGCGGCCTTTTCCTTTGAACTCCTGTTTAGTTAACCGATCTAGTTTTGTTCGATGGTTTCGATAATTACCAATGAGAAAGATCTGGGGATCACAGCCGACAATGGAGTTAAGTTACTAAAAGCGACTTAGCGTGGCTGCGGATTCGGGCGAAATGGGACGGCAGCTTTACTTTCGAGCACAATGTAAACTCTGCGCCACGGATCATCCCCGACAATATGCCATCCGTGGCCACCTCCCGTCGTGTCTTCAGCAAAGATCACGTCGCCTGGATGAATCGTAAACTGTCGTCCATTTGCTATCTGAAACTCCAGTGTTCCGCCTAGAGTCACCACTAATTGCCGATTTGGTGCGGTGTGCCAAGTCGGCTTACTTGCCGCTGCAGTCTCCTCGAAGAAGCTGGTGATAACTTGCATTTTTTCTGAGACAAGACTATCGTTCTTGCTGGGCTGCAAGGCAATCATACCTTCTTGAAACTCCGACAAGCCTTCGTTGTTCGTCCAAAATCGAACACAGCGCATCATAAATTTCTCCCGTTATAGAACAGTGCTGCGGTCCCGTCACATCCCACATGAAGGGTCAAGCGTTATTGGTTTGCCCCGAAGAACTCGCGAAAAGCGGCTACCACAAGCTCAGGCTGTTCTTCTAGCAGCAGATGACCACAGGGAAGCGCATGCCCAGTTATGGGGCCACTTGCCTTAGCCTTCCAGGTGTCCAAGACATTCCATAGCTTCCCCGCAGTTCCCTTTGCACCCCACAAAGCCAGCACGGGAACCTTAATCTTTTGCCCGGCCGCGTCGCTTGCCCGGTCCGCTTCCAGATCAATACCCGCAGCCGCACGATAATCTTAACAGACAGCGCGAATGGTTCCAACGCAGCAGTAGCAGCGCAGGTACTCGGCCATTACTTCAGGCGTAACTGCGCCAGGTGTCTTGCCCTGCACAGCAAGGTGATCGCGCAAGTACAATGCTGGGTCCACGCTGATCAGATGTTCCGGCATTGGAGCTGGCTGAATTTGTAAGAACCACCAAACGTACTTAGTAGCGAACTCCTTGTTCGTGTCGTTGTACATCGTAAGTGTCGGCGCAATATCCAGGAGTGCTACCTTCTCTACCGCATCCGGATGATCCAGGCACAGACGATGAGCAACCCGGCCGCCACGATCATGACCCGCGACCATGAAGCGCTTATGACCGAGCTGCGCCATGACTTGCACCTGATCCTGCGCCATAGCACGAAAAGAATAGTTGCTGCTATTCTCGCTGTAACCAGGCTTGCTGGAGTCACCGTATCCGCGCAGATCGGGCAGAATAACCCTATACTGAGCTGCCAATGCAGGTGCAACTTTGTGCCAAGTAACGTGGGTTTCTGGATGGCCATGAATCAGGAGCAAGGGCGGACCATCGCCTTTGGTGAGAACTCGAATCCTAGCGCCAGTGGTATTTAAATATTGAGATTTGAAGCCGGGCAAAAGCTGCTGACTTACTGCCTCTGATGAGGCAGCCGGCAGTTCTGCCAATCCCCACAAGGCTTTGGCCCAGGAACCGGACTTGGCAACTCTTTTTCCAAGTTTTCTGGCGAAGGCTTCTGCTGACCTTGCGCTTTAAATGACCCAGCCATAGAGGCCATAACGCTTGTCAAACCTGCGGAGAAAAAACTCGTCTTTTGATGCTCATTTCATTTCCTTTCATACTCAGAGTTCGTGGGTCAGAGGCTAGTCAGTACAAGACCCGACTCAGGATCTCGTGCCTTCCTCAAATGCAAGGGCGATTTCACGAGGAAGACCTCGCATGTCGGTCGTACAACAGCGTGTCTCAGCTGCCCGCCTGCAGTACTTCCGT
>CALMAV010000595.1:0-1059 GCA_937859895.1 uncultured Bryobacterales bacterium
GAGCGTCCGGTAGATCGCGTCCGCCTGCTCGCGTTTGGAGAGCTGCCAGTATTGGGCCGGCTGCATGGGCGAGTAACGGAAAAACTCGGCTTCCAAGTAGTGATAGGTGATAAGTTCGTCGATGCCCCACAGACCGAGTTTGCCGAGCGAGGGCATAAACAGATGGGTATGGATATCGATGATTCGGGTAGCCTGCAGCTGCTCTTGCACGGCTGAGAGAACTTGGTCAGCAGCGAGGGTAGGCGCGACTTCGACGGAACTGGTGGGCATAAACCTTCTCTACCTTATGCACGATACGGCACGGAGTCAATAGCTTTTCGCGCCAGGTGCTGGTGTAGTTTGGGGACTGCGATAGTTGGCTGTTACCCAGGCTCTCGCAATGGAGGAACTGTGGCCCGAACAGTTGTAGCGATTACCGGAGCGTCGAGCGGCATTGGTGAAGTGTACGCGCGCAAGCTTGCGCTGACGCACGACCTGCTTTTGATTGCCCGGCGGCAGGAGCGGCTGGAGGCACTGGCGGCGGAGTTCAAGATGAGCGCGGGCACAGAGGTGGAAGTACTTCCTGCGGATTTGGCTCAGCCGGATCAGCAGATGAAGGTCGCCGAGCGCTTAGGCAATGAGAAACGATTGGTGCTGCTGGTCAACAATGCGGGGTTTGGAAGTACCGGACGCTTTTGGGAGGCGTCGCTTGAGTCGCAAGAGAAGATGCACCAGGTTCATGTGATGGCGACGATGCGGCTCACCTATGCGGCGTTGAATAACTTAGTACCGCGCGACACTGGCGGGATTATCAATGTGTCTTCGGTCTCGGCATACGTACGGACTCCCGGAAGCGTGAGTTATGGGGCGACGAAGACGTGGATCAACGCATTTACGGAAGGGCTAGCGCTGGAGTTGAATGGCATAGGGTCTCAGGTAGTGGTGCAGGCGCTGTGCCCGGGGTACACGTACTCTGAGTTTCACAAAACCTTGGGAATGGAGGATTCGATCGACAGGAAGGGACCACTGTGGATGCCGGCCGAATACGTGGTGGAGCAGTCGCTGGATGGTTTGCGGACC
>CALMAV010000595.1:1069-6637 GCA_937859895.1 uncultured Bryobacterales bacterium
CTTTCGAAGCTGCCGAGCGCACTGCGATTGCAGGTAGAGGCCGCGGTGGGCAAGTCGAAGGGGGTAGCAATGCGGCTGGAGAAGGCGAGTGGGAAGGCGCTGAGCTAGCCAGGACGGACGGTGCCGTTGAGTCTATTCCGATTGCGAGCTTAGGATGATAGAAGAATGAGATGGCAAATCTGGATTGGTCTCAATGCTCTGCTGTGGAAAGCGTCCCCGGAAAGATGAGCGGAGCTTGGGTCTTTCGTGGAACACGAATGCCAGTTCAAGCACTTTTTGAGAACTTGGAAGCCGGTATGTCCGTGCAAGAAATTGTCGACAATTATGATGTCACCTTAGAAGAGGTAAATGCTGCTCTTCGTTTTGCTGCTGAAAGCTTGGACAAAGCGCCTACATTCGGCTGATTTAAGTTCTTTTCGACAGCGGCACTCCGCGCAAAGTAGCCGCTTGTCTCATCGGACATCAAGTGGTTCGTTCCAGGCAACTCGGCTGGCATCCACTGAATAACGGCGACTTGGTCAAGAAAGAACCCTAAAGATTGGTATCCTGATAGAAACAAAGCAATTGAAAATCGGATTTGTAAGTCTCGGGTGCCCTAAAAACCTGGTTGACACCGAAGTGATGATGGGCCAGTTGGTCTCTGATGGCCATGAACTCACTCATCAGCCTTCTGATGCTGACGTCATCGTCGTTAATACTTGCAGCTTTATTGACCTTGCTAAGCAGGAATCGGTTGACACGATTCTGGAGATGGCAGAGTACAAGAAGACCGGCAAGGCACAGCGTCTGGTGGTGGCGGGCTGTTTGGTAGAACGATATCGGGCCGACATTCAGAAAAATATGCCGGAGGTCGATGCGGTTCTGGGTACCAATGAGCTGTCGAAGATTACTGCGCTTTGCGAAGGACTGACGCCGAAGACCGACGCTTTCGAGCCGTATCTGTATCACGACCTGACTGCGCGAGTGTTTACGACTCCGAAGCACTCGGCCTACTTGAAAATTGCTGAGGGCTGTGATCATCCTTGCAGCTTTTGTGTGATTCCGCAGTACCGGGGTAATTTTCGAAGTCGGCGGCCTGAGAGTGTAGTGAACGAAGCCACCCGCATCTTTGCCAGCGGCGTTCGCGAAATCAACCTGATTGGGCAGGACACTACCTGCTACGGCGAAGATCTTGGCCTCAAGGACGGCCTGGCTGATCTATTGGCTCGGCTGGCGCAGATTGAAACAGACTTCCCCAAGTGGATTCGCTGTCTATACGCGTACCCGAATCGGGTGACTCAGAAGCTGCTGGATACCATTGCTGCGCATCAGTCGCTGGTGAAGTACATCGATATGCCGCTGCAGCATGCCAGCGCCTCGGTGCTGAAACGGATGAAGCGGGGCGCTAACGGCGATATCTTCTTAAAGTTGCTGGAGCGGATTCGCCAGACTATTCCCGGTGTGGCACTTCGCACCAGTATGATTGTCGGCTTCCCGGGCGAGACTGAAGCGGATTTCGAACAGCTCTGTCAGTTTGTCGAAGCGGTCCAGTTTGATCGCTTAGGTGTCTTCTCGTATAGCGATGAGGAGACGAGCGGCAGCTATCTTCTCGACGGCAAGGTGGACAAGCGGACGATTCACAATCGTAAGCGCAAGCTGATGTCAATTCAACGCCGTATTTCGAAGCGCCGGAACAAGGGCCTGATTGGCCGCGAGTTCCCGGTACTGGTCGAAGGACCGTCACAAGAGACCGATCTCCTCTGGCAGGCGCGTCTTTCCACGCAAGCACCTGACATTGACGGCGTTTGTTATATCAATGATTTCGGCCCGTCTGAACCTCGAACCGGCGAGTTTCGTACTTTGCGCGTGACAGAGACGCACGATTACGATTTGGTAGGCGAACTGATCGATGGTGCCGAAGGGAGCTATGCCGCGCCGCAGCCCTCCACCCTGTTTCCGATCCTCTCCTCACACCCTGCGCAGACTTACAGCATCCGATAATAGGGTGAATGGCTGACCAGCTACATTGCCCTATTTGCGGAAAGAACGTCCGCTTCGATAATCCGGAGATGCCCTTTTGCAGTGATCGCTGTCGCGTGCTTGACCTAGGCAACTGGGCTGACGAGAAGTACGTAATCTCAACGGCGCGGCATAACGAGTTGGAAGAGTCCGACATTTCCGACCTGCCCGAAGGCGAGCACCATTGAAGGCGATTGCCTTCACCTTGGCAACTTGGTTCGGCTGCGGTTACTTTCCCTGGGGACCGGGAACGGTGGGGTCTCTTGCTGCGCTTGCCATTGCTGTTGAGGTTCAAATGCATCTGGGCGGCACCCGACAATTTCTACTGGGCGTCACGCTGATGCTGCTAATGCCTTCGGTTTGGGCCGCCAGTCGTACGGCGCTCGAATCCGGCAAGAAAGACCCCGGCAAGGTTGTTGTAGATGAAGTGCTGGGGCAGTGGGTAACGCTAATTGGCGCGACCGCGTATACTCCGGTTAGCTTCGCCGCAGGCTTTGTCTTGTTTCGACTTTTCGACATTTGGAAGCCAGGGCCCATACGACGCTTGGAGCAGCTTCCGAGTGGTTACGGTATTGTTGCTGACGATCTGGGAGCCGGTCTTTTAGGGGCGCTTATCTTATATGTAGGCGGCACATTGAAGGTTTATTAACTATGGGAAGCAAAAAGATTTCGGCTGACGAAGCAAGCAAGCGGCCCACAATCACAACAATGGAACCGGCGGCAGTAATCACCGGTGGCGAACTCTATATTCGTGGGCAGAATTTGGCCTCCGCTGGTCGGCCGAATGTACGGCTGGGAGATCAGCGGGCGCGTCTTGTTGTGGCAGGCGACTCCTATATCATTGCTCGCATTCCAGACACGGCGGTGCTGGGTGAGGTGGTTGTTGAAACCGGTTCACTCGAGAGTGCGAGTTACCAGACCCAAGTCGGAGTACAAATCGCGGATAGTCTTCACCCAGTGGCGAATCCTGCTGTTGATCGCGACGGCAATGTCTACAGTACGTTCAGCGGATCGCGTGGGCAAAAGTCTCCGGTGTCTATTTATCGGATCGACGGCGACGGCAACTCACGGCCTTTTGTGACAGACCTGATGAATCCAACGGGGCTGGCCTTCGATTCCGAAGGATTGTTGTACGCCTCCAGTCGTTATGAGGGCATGGTGTATCAAATCACGCCGAGCGGCCAAATGTCTGTGTTCGTAGAGGGCATGGGCGTGGCTACCGGCATTGCTTTTGACTCGGAAGAGAATTTGTATGTCGGAGACCGTAGCGGCACGATTTTTAAGATCAGCCGCTCGCGCCAGATTTACGTGTTCGCCACGCTGGAGCCTTCTATTGCCGCGTATCATCTCGCCTTTGGCCCTGATGATGATTTGTACGTGACCGGTCCGACGACATCGAGCTTCGACTCGGTTCATCGCATTAACAAGGCTGGTGAAGTGGACATCTTTTTCCGTGGCCTGGGTCGTCCACAGGGTCTGGCCTTCGACGCCGAAGGACGGCTGTATGTTGCCGCCTCAATAGCGGGTCGTCGTGGCATCATTCGTATCGACCAGGACCGCAACCCTGAGCAGTTCCTCTCCGGACCGGGCATTGTAGGACTTGCGTTTACCCCGTCGAGGTCGCTGATCTTATCCACGCAGAGCGCCCTATTTCGAGTCAAGACCGGGATCGCAGGACGTCCGCTATTTCGATGAAAACTGCCGAGATTATTGCGATCGGAACTGAACTGCTGACCCCGGAGCGGGTAGATACGAACTCGCTTTTGGTAACCGAGCAGTTGAATCTTCTGGGTGTTGAAGTCACGCGCAAGCAGATCATTGGGGATGATCGGGCGCGCCTGACTGAAGCCATTGAGCGGGCCATCGAACGCTCGCACATTGTTGTTTTGATTGGAGGGCTTGGTCCGACCGAGGACGATGTTACGCGCGATGCAGCCGCTGCGGCTTTGCATCGGAAGCTGACGTTGTCAGTCGAGCAGGAATCGGTCCTGATTCAGCGTTTCCGCCAGTTCAACCGGCCCATGGCGAAGAATAATCTTCGTCAGGCATATTTGCTGGACGGGGCGGAGGTGCTGCCCAACCCTAACGGCACCGCTCCTGGCCAATTTATTTCAACGGACCGAGGCGCGGTGGCTCTGCTACCCGGGCCGCCCCGCGAACTGAAGCCGATGCTGATTGAGCAGCTGGTTCCGAAGCTTCGCTATATCGTCCCGCCGCAAATCATTCGGGTTCGCAGCTTTCGCGTGACGGGCATTGGGGAGTCGGATCTCGATTCGCTCATTGCACCTGTTTACTCCAAGTACAGCAACCCTGTCACTACGGTGCTGTCCTCGCCGGGCGACCTGTTTGTTCACTTGCGAGCAACCGGTCAGAACGTAGAACAAGTAGATGAGTTACTGCGTGAGGTAGGCAATCCCATCGCAGAAATTCTGGAGGACCGGGCGTACACCGAGGATGCGAATGAAACGTTGGATATGGTGGTGGGTCGGCTTCTCCGCAAGTCGCACGCAACGGTGGCGGTAGCCGAGAGTTGCACGGGGGGTCTACTAGCTGCGCGTCTGACTGACCAGCCTGGCTGCTCTGATTACTTTCAGGCCGGCTATGTCACTTATACGGAGGAGCAAAAGTCATCGGTTCTAAATGTGCCGGAAGCTTTGATCCATGCTCATACCGCGGTGAGTGAACCGGTAGCAGCGGCAATGGCTCAGGGCGCGCGGGCTAAGGCTCGTTCGACTTATGCGCTTTCGGTAACGGGGTTTGCCGGGCCGACAGGCGGCACTGACTTTGACCCGATTGGAACTGTTTACATTGGATTGGCTGGGCCGCATCCAACAACAGTGGTGCGAATTCGCTATGGCGGTGACCGTTATCGAACCCGCACCATGGCCGCGCAAGGGGCTCTGGATGTACTGCGCAAGCACCTTTTGCAACATATGGGCTGACTTCGGTAGGTGTGTAGACTCACGTCTATTTCTATGGTCATTGGAGACCGTTGCTTTTAGAAATCCCGTCCAAAATGGAATAGGCTCTTCGCTGGGGGCTCCATCGTGGACCAAAGATTCAACTCCTAGCGAGATAGCATTTGAGCAAACCTCAATGAGCGATGTTTACACTGACCTGAACCCCTGAAACCGGTCCGAAATTCGGTAGGATTCGGAATAAGGAGAAAGGGATGAAGAAGGGTCAATTTAGCCAAGAGTAGATTATTGGAATTTTGAAGCGGCCGGCATCAAGACCGAGCATGCGACCCGAGTTCATAACTGCAGCAGTGAAAAGGAGGCGTCTGAAACAACGAGGAGACCTTCCGCAGCTAAGGTTTGCCCGGACGGACGCAAGCTGCGTAAGAGACCGCTGCTGTTCAAGTACGAACGCTATTGGATGCGGCCGCTGCTCAAAAACGGCCTGATCGCAGCTGAAGTTTTACGGTCGAGGCAAGCAGAATGCGCTGTCTCCGGTAGTACGCGAACTGGAGCTAAACTTCTCCCAACTGCCCTCTGCCTTCATCGGCTACACAATTTTGCACGTCTCTGATTTGCACATTGATGGTGTGCCGGGTCTGAGTGAAGTTCT